>NZ_CALPDH010000028.1:0-78460 GCF_943193215.1 Acetatifactor aquisgranensis
TAGATAGTATTTGACACTTGAGAATTAAATTTGACGTTTTTGTGCGGGAGACAGGAACTTTAGTTTGCTGGGCTACAGCCAGGTTCCTACGCCGGAACAGTTGGAGGAAGTCAGGGCGGCGGCCAAGCGGGAAATTCAATTTGATGAAGATTCCCCGGAACTGTCCCCGGCAATGTTTAAGGCGTTCAGATGTTCCGTGGCACAGCGCAACAGAAATAAGAAGAACGCATAGCAACTCTGTTACGAATCAAGAGCGCACTGTTCCGGACACTCCGGCGTATACCCCTAAAAATTGAATCTGAACCACTCCAAATGCCGTTGCATGGACCCAAAACCAAGCAACGGCATTTCCTTATCTCCGCTTCATCCTGCTCAATGGTGAATCCTTATATGCCGGAGTTTTCTTCATAACATTCTTCAGAACCGTGCGCTCCTGCTCCGACAGCTTCTCATACCAGATTTGAAGCTGCGTACAAATGAGGGCGGTGAACACATCCAGACAGGAACCCGGCACAGCCAGTGCCTTCTTTGCGTCCTTGATTAGTTTCATGGCATTGGAGTCGTCTGGCGCACTGTCCGTATCGTCCTTGTGCGCTTCCCTTATGGCATGGAGGATAGTGTTCCAAGTCCGGTGCGTGACCTGATAGAAATAATTTTCTTCCTGTATCTGCATGGCTTCCAACGCCTTTAAAGCGGTATCTTCCTCTACCGGCTGATATTGGGAAAGGACTTGCTCCCGCAGGACTTCCAGAAGGCTGTTGAAGTTTTGGAAGTGGGAAGTGGCGACACCATCCACATAAATTTCTGTGTCTGTCATTAAGGTAACGAAGTCCTCATGCGTAGCAATCTCACACAGGAGCCGGTTATTGATACGCCCGCTTTTTAACAGTTCCACCATACTGTCACTCAAATGTAACTCTGTAAGTTCCGTGTCTGGATAGTTCCGGTTCTCTGTCAGGCAGAGAAGATAGTCCGTTGACACTCCGTAAAACTTTGCCAACAAAAATGTCCTATGATAAATGCGAACCTTCGGTTCACATAGCAGTTCATCGACGGATTATTCAAGGAAGCGATAGCTCACTTTATCGAAATGACCGGCCTGTATGGGATATGCTCCCCGGCGATGTAGCGCAACGACTTCCGGCAGGGAAACGGAGGAACCCTGACCGCAACGAGCGTACCAAGGGGAGCGAAACGCCGCCAAAGACGGGGGCAGGAACGACAGCAGAGGGAACCGGCAAAATGAACACCGAAACGATACCGAAACACAACAATCTCACAGGGCGTAGTCTGCCCTGTCCGTAATACCAAGGGGGATTATGGGGCGGCTCTGCGGCTCAAAATCGCCCCGAAACGCTACACAAAAAAACTCCACCCGCCCATGCTGAATCGGGCGGTTTTTCTATGAAGGAGGCACTATGCCGAGAATGTCAAAAAAGCGGAAGAAAGAGCTTGCTTTCTTCCAACGGAAATTTATTTCCGTTTATGACCGGGGCGCAGAAGCTACAACGGACTCTGCCGGAAATGCCAGCATGAATGTAAGCAGAGTTTCCGGGCTGTCATGATCGACTGCCCCCGTTACCAATCCAAACGAGCCAAAAGGAGGACACCACCCAATGAATTGTGAATTTATGATAGCCAGCACACCCCTGCCGCCCTGTATGCCGCTCCCAAAGGCAATGCTCCGGCTTCCCGTCAGCAACACGGCAAAGGTCATGTATGCCCGCCTGCTGGATGAAATCCTGACAAAAGGAACCGAGGACAGCAACGGGATTCTGTTCATCCGCTTCCCCGTCATGGAGATAGCGGCGGCACTCTCCCGAAGCCCCCAGACCTGCAAGCGTTCCCTGAACGAACTGGAACAGGCTGGGATGATCATGCGTGTCCGTCAGGGAATCGGGGAGGTCAGCCACATCTATATCCTGCTCCCCAAGGAGCACGCTGCCCATGAATGAGAAGCTGGAAAAACTGAATCAGGAGATTGAAAAGACCGAAGCAAGGCTGCGGCGGGCGGAGCATATGGAAGAAAAGCATTCCAAGAAAAAATGCTGGAACACCATATAAAGACCCTGAACCGGAAGGAACGGACGCACCGGCTCTGCACCAGAGGGGCAATGCTGGAAAGCCATCTCCCCCACCCGGAATCCGTGACGGATGAGCAGGTCAGCACCATCTTAAAAGTCCTGTTCTGCCGGAGTGACACCAAACGTCTTGTGGAACAGGTTCTTGCAGAAAACTGGAAGGAGGACGCAGAATGAAATTTTCAAAAAGCGAGCTGGATATTATCTACCAATATGCCGCACCAACCAAGGAGGAAACCCTTGCGGGCATGAATGAAATCGTGCCGGTGATAAAAGACTTATTGATAAAGGCAATCGTGGAGAACGCCATCCGGAAACTGGAAAAGATACCGGAGCCGGAGTGCAGCCAGTTTGTTGCCGCAACAAAAGCACGGTTCCTTGCAGAGCGTGACAATTCCATCCGCTAGCGGCTTGCGGCGGCAAAGGCACAGGAGCCAATCATGCAGGGCATGACCTGTCAGGAAAGGAACGCTTTCACCCGGAAACCCGCCACATGATTACACTGGAAGTACAGAAAGATTGCTTTGTCGGCTTTAAGGGGGAGCGGTTCCGTTTCTATCTCTCCGATGAGGGCTATCGGAACGCAAAGCACAGTGAACAGGAGGGGGAAATCAGGATAAAGAGCCATGCCGCCGTTGTTGCCGGGAAACTCTATCCTGACAAAAAGCCCAGACAGCAGAAACGGTGAAAAAGGCAGAAAAACGGAAAGCCGAAAAACTCCCCTCTGAAAGAGGGCGCAATTATACACCACTTAGGGAAGTGGTGCATTGCGCCCTGCCGGGAGCGTCCTGCGGACAGCAGATGATTTCCGTAGATTTCCAATCTGCTCCAATCATCACAGGGGAAGCTACACTTCCCCTGCGCTGGCTCCGCCAGCTACCCCTTTGTATACTTGTCGCCTAAAAGTTCTTTGCGTTGTAGGCTGCTTTCACGCAACAAGTTCTATAATTTTATCCTGATGAAAATGGAAAGTGTGCTTGACATTTGTAACAGTTATGCTATAATGAAATCATGGAAAGCAAACTTTCCATCAGTAAGGAGGTTCGCATGAAAAATCGATTGGAAGATTTGCGAAAGCAACGGGGAATCAAACAAGAAGATTTGGCTAACGCATTGGAAGTATCACGACAAACAATCGGTTCTTTAGAGAATGGGCGTTATAATCCATCTATTCAGTTAGCATTTAAAATTGCCCGGTATTTTGATATGAGTATTGAAGAAATTTTTATTTATGAGGAGGAGTCAAAATGAAAGAAAAAAAGCCATTTGTCATTGAAATTTTAGTGGGTATCGGGTTAGTATGTGTGAGTTTTTTTGTTAAAGCTGACTACTATTCGACTATGATTTTCTCTATGGGTGTTGGAATCATGGCTACTTCTATCGTACAGATCATCCGTATCACTTATTGGCAAAATCCTAAACGATATGCAGAATATGAAGCAAAAAAGAAGGAAGCCCATATCAATAGTGTTGATGAAAGAAAACAATATTTACGAATGAAAGCCGGTCATGTCACCTATCAAATCATGACATTTTCTTTACTCATCCTGTCGCTTATACTTGCATTGGTTAGAGTAGAAGTATGGATAATAGCGATGATATTCTTACTTTTTGTTCTTCAATGGCTGGTAGGAGTTATCGTGTTTCATATGTTGGAAAAGAGGATGTAACAGTGACCCAAATATAATAAAAATAACTAAATACCCACCGCCTATTAGCGGCACACCCAAGCAGGAAATCTGAAAAGGTATCCTGCTCTTTTTTGCCCGGAATCCGGGAGAAAGGAGGGCGCACACTTGCCATGCCTGCACTGTAAAATCACCATCATCAAGCGGAGCAGCAATGAATCCGCTGTTTCTGCCGCCTACCAGAGCGGCGAGAAGCTGTTCTCTGAATATGACCAAGAACAGAAGTATTATCCCTACAAGAACGAAGTCACCCACAAAGAAATCCTGCTCCCGCCCCATGTGCCGCCGGAGTTTGCAGACCGCAACACCCTATGGAACTCTGCCGAAGCGCAGGAAAAACAATGGAACTCCCAGCTAGCCCGGAGGTTCGTGCTTGCCATCCCAAGGGAAATCCCGCTGGGACAGTACACCGACCTTCTCCGTGACTACTGCCGGGAGTTTTTTGTTTCCAAAGGCATGATTGCCGACTTCGCCATCCACGACAAGGGGGACGGGAACCCCCCACACCCATATCCTGCTCACCATGCGGGCGATGGACGAAAAAGGGAAATGGCTCCCCAAGAGCCGCAAGGTATACGACCTTGATGAAAACGGCGAAAGAATCCGGCTCCCGTCCGGCAGATGGAAAAGCCACAAGGAGAACACCGTGGACTGGAACGACCGGAAGTATGCCGAAATCTGGCGGC
Organism: Acetatifactor aquisgranensis; assembly: GCF_943193215.1. NCBI lineage: Bacteria > Bacillati > Bacillota > Clostridia > Lachnospirales > Lachnospiraceae > Acetatifactor > Acetatifactor aquisgranensis. The sequence goes on from NZ_CALPDH010000028.1 coordinate 4,456, forward strand.
AGGGATGGGCGGACACGGCCAACCGCTATCTGGAAGCAAACGACCGCCCGGAACGGCTTGACCTGCGCTCCTATGCCCGGCAGGGGATTGATAAAATCCCCACCGTCCACATGGGGCCTGCCGTCTGTCAGATGGAGAAGAAGGGAATCCAGACCAACATCGGCAACCTGAACCGGGACATCAAATCCGCCAACTCCCTCATGCAGTCCATCCGCCAGATGGTGCGCCACTTAAAAGGCTGGATTGCCGACCTGAAAGAGAAAAAGGCCGTGCTGCTGGAAGTGTTGGAACAGGCCAAGGAGCCGACACTCCCGGAGCTGCTATTCCGGTATCTGGAACTGCGGAGTGGGGAACGTGCTGACTGGACTTCCAGAGGGAAGCTGAAAGGAACCGTTGCCGACTACAATAAAGTGCAGGCGGCTATGGATTTCCTGCGGAAAAAGGAAATCTCCACCGTGGAGAGCCTTGACGCCCGGCTGGATGAAATCAGCAATACCGCAGTTTCCGTCATGGGGAGCATGAAAAAAAGCGAGAAGCGTATCAAAGCCATCGACACCATGCTGTCCTACATTGACAAATACGAAGCCAACAAGCCAGTCCATAAGGAGTATGCCGCCATCGGCTGGAAGAAGAAAAAGGAGCAGTTTGCGGAGAGCCACCGGGAAGAACTGGACGCTTACAATGCCGCCATCCGGTATTTGAAAGCCAACCTCAAAGGCAATTCCTACTCCCGCAAAGATTTGGAATCCGAATGGGAACAGCTTGCCGCCGCCCTGCCCGGACAGAGGAAAGAACTGGAAGCGGTTCAGGCAGACGTGAAGGTACTCCGTGACGTGCGCCACTGGCTCAACCAAGTGTTGCCATCCGAACAGTACCGCCAGACCGCCGATCCGGGGAGGAAGCCGTCTGTTCAGGAGAGCCTGAAAGGGCGGCAGGAACGCATCCGGCAGGAGCTGGCAGCAAAAAGCCAGCCGCCCCGGATAGAGAAACAACAGAATATGGAACTTTAAACCGGCGCTTGTTTTGTGATTTATAACCGCAGACAAGCGCCTTTTTCTTTTGAACAGAATTTATTGGCAACGTGAGCGACATTGTGTCGCCCACGTTGGGATTATTAGGAGGAACGCCTATTGAACGTATTTGAAGCCGTGAAGCAGTCCGTCACCACAAGGCAGGCTGCGGAGCGTTATGGAATTAAAGTGAACCGGAACGGGATGTGCGTCTGCCCGTTCCACAACGACAGGAACCCAAGCATGAAAGTTGACCGCCGCTTTTACTGTTTTGGCTGCGGAGCCACCGGGGACGTGATTGACTTTGTTTCCCGGCTCCACGGTATCGGGAGCAGGGAAGCCGCCCTCATGCTGGCACAGGACTTCTCCATCCCTTATGAGGACGGAAGGAACGCCGGGAGGGAACCTATCCGTCCACGCCTGCGGAGGGAAACCGAGGAACAGAAATTTAAGCGTATGGAGCGGCACTGCTTCCGGGTGCTGTCTGACTATTACCATCTCCTGCGCCGCTGGAAGGAGGAACACGCCCCACGCCAGCCGGATGAAGCATGGAATCCCTGGTTTGTGGAAGCCCTGCAGAACATGAGCCGGGTGGAATACCTGATGGACGTACTTCTATCGGGGGAACTTTCAGAGCGGGCAGCCCTTATCACAGGACACGGAAAGGAAGTGAGAAACCTTGAAAGGCGAATGGCAGAACTTACCGCCGCAGATACGGCAGGAACTAAAGAACATGGCAGAAAACACCGAGCCGCCCCGGAGCGTTGAGGACGTCAAAGCCTTGCTGGAAACCACCGAAAAAGGCGGCTTCCGCAACAGCATCCGCAACTGCCTGACCGTGTTCCAGTGCGACCCGCTCCTGTCCGGGGCGGTTGCTTATAACCTTCTGACCGACCGCACCGACATTTTAAGACCTATCGGCTACAAAAGAACCCCGGACAGCCCCATGACCGACACCGACATGAAATATATCCGGCTGTATCTGGAAGAAACCTACGGCCTGACAAGCGAAAAGAAGATACAGGACGCCGCCGACCTTGCCGCCAATGAGAACAGTTACCACCCTGTCCGGGATTATTTAAACGGCCTGACATGGGACGGAACCGGGCGGATACGTTCCTGCCTGCGGCACTTTCTGGGAGCCGGTGAGGACGATTACACTTACCAATCCCTGCGCCTGTTTTTATTGGAAGCCATCCACCGGGCATTTTCCCCCGGCTGCAAGTTTGAAGTCATGCTCTGCCTTGTAGGCGGGCAGGGAGCCGGGAAGTCCACCTTCTTCCGCCTGCTGGCGGTCAAAGACGAGTGGTTCTCCGATGATTTACGGAAGCTGGACGATGACAACGTATACCGGAAGCTGCAAGGCCACTGGATTATTGAAATGTCGGAAATGATTGCCACGGCAAATGCCAAAAGCATAGAGGAAATCAAGTCCTTTTTGAGCCGCCAGAAGGAGGTCTACAAGATACCCTATGAAACCCACCCGGCAGACCGTCCAAGGCAGTGCGTGTTCGGCGGCACGTCCAACGCCCTTGACTTCCTGCCCCTTGACCGCTCCGGCAACCGCCGCTTCATCCCCATACAGGTATGCCCGGAACAGGCGAAAACACACATTTTAGAGGACGAAGCCGCTTCCAGAGCCTATTTAAACCAAGTGTGGGCGGAAGCGATGGAGATTTACAGAAGCGGCAGATGGAAGCTGACATTCAGCCCGGAAATGGTGCGCTATCTAAAAGAACACCAGCGGGACTTTATGCCGGAGGACACGCCGACAACGGACACTGGCAACGGAGCGGGAAAAAACCCGGAGGGATTAAGCTGTACGGAGAGTCAAATTTGTGATATGATAATTTTGCAAGTCTGACTCTCCTTTTTTGAAAGGAGAGGTTCGATGAGTGAGAAAAGAAGAGATAACCGTAATCGTATTTTACGTGAGGGCGAGTATCAGCGCACAGATGGGAGGTATCAGTTCCGTTATATTGACGAGGAAGGAAAAGAGAAAAATGTTTACAGTTGGCGTTTGGATAAGAATGACCCAATGCCGAAAGGTAAGAAGCGGGAACTTTCATTGAGAGAGAAAGAAAAACAGATTGAAGCGGATTTGTTTGACCACATCGTAACCAATGGCGGCAATTACACGGTGCTGGACAGGCAACGTATTGACAAGGTACGTTTATCAGATGCAAAGGCGTGGCTCATTAAGCTTCAGCAGGTGGATGGGAGAGGATACAGTTCCATTCATTCTATCCGTGGTGTTCTCAGACCAGCATTTCAGATGGCTGTAGATGATGACCTGATTCGTAAAAATCCATTTGGATTTGAACTGGCATCGGTGATTGTCAATGATTCTGTTACCAGGGAGGCGATCACCCGGAAACAGGAGCGGGATTTGCTCAAGTTTATCAGGGAAGATACTCATTTTGGCAAATACTATGATGCAATTTACATTCTTTTTCATACGGGACTTCGTATTTCGGAGTTTTGCGGACTGACAATACCTGATATTGAGTTTGGGGAAATGCGTATTAAGGTAAACCATCAGTTACAGCGCACATCACAGATGGAATATGTGATTCAAGAGCCGAAAACAGAAAGCGGTGTCCGCTATGTTCCTATGACAGAAGAAGTGGCGATGTGTTTTCGCAGAATCATTGCTAATCGGGAAGCACCGAAAGTTGAGCCTATGGTAGATGGTTATATTCGTTTCCTGTGTCTGGATAAGAATGATATGCCAAAGGTTGCCCTTCACTGGAAGAAGTATATGGAGCATATCATTGAAAAGTATAACAAGATTTACCGCATTCAGATGCCAAAAGTAACCCCTCATGTATGCAGACATACCTTTTGCTCTAATATGGCGAAGTCGGGAATGAATCCGAAGACCTTACAGTATATCATGGGTCATTCGGATATCAGCGTAACCCTGAATACCTACACCCATGTGAATTTTGATGATGCGAAAGAGGAACTGCATCGAGTAGCGAACTCTTAAAAAGCCCGTTGGTAAAGCCGCTTACTTTACCAACGTTTTTACCAATTTTGCAGGGACAAATATGAGAAAGTATGAGACGATTTGAGAAAATGCTTTGGAAACATAGAATTTCGGAATAGTCCGAAAATCCAGCAAAATCAAGCATTTGAGAAGAAATACAGGATATATAAGGAGTTATAGAAAAATGATTAAAATACTTTTTATTTGCCATGGAAATATTTGCAGAAGCCCCATGTGCGAGTTCATCATGAAAAAACTGGTGGCAGAAAAAGGGCTCTCCCAGGACTTCTGCATCGCCTCCGCCGCCACCAGCACGGAGGAAATCTGGAACGGCATCGGCAATCCTGTCTACCCTCCGGCCAAGGCCAAGCTTGCGGAACATGGCATCAGCTGTGCCGGGAAACGCGCAGTCCAACTACAGCGCTCCGATTATGCCAAATACGACTACCTCATCGGCATGGACAGCGCCAACATCCGCAATATGCACCGGATGCTGGGAGGTGATCCGGAAAGAAAAATCTGTAAGCTCCTGTCCTTTGCGGGCTCTGAACGGGACATCTCCGACCCCTGGTACACCGGCGACTTCGACGCCACCTACCATGACGTCACAGAGGGCTGCGAAGCTCTGCTGGCCCAGCTGCTCCAGGCCGGCAGGCTCTGACCTGTTTTCTAAAACCGGCCGGCTCTCCCATCATACAGAAAAGCCAGCCTGTTCCGGCCGGTGCCTATACCCGCAGAGCAATCATCCTCTCTCGTGCTCTGTCGTGTTTTCCCCATCCGGGCCGTACACCGCCCTTGCGCCCCCTATCAGCTTGGGCCTGGTGCGGGCACAGACTACATGGGCATCGCCAATCTCTTTCGTGCGAATGCGAACCGGCACCGCCACATCCTTAAGATGCATCCCTATCAGAGTGTCCCCGATGTCCATGCCTGCCCCGGCCCTGATATGTTCCACCGCTACAGGCTCCTCGAAAGTCTTATAGGCCGCCGTAGCAAATGCGCCACCTGCCTTTGGCTGGGGAATCACATTGACGATTTCATATCCGTACCGGACCGCTGCTTTCTTTTCCAGGATAAGAGCACGGTTCAAATGCTCGCAGCACTGGGCGGCCAGGTAGACTCCCGCCTCCTCTGTGGCCTGATATATGCTGCCGAATACCACTTCCGCCAGTTCCGGGCTGGAGAAAGTGCCGATTCCCGCCCCCGCCACCTCGCTGGTGGAACAGCCTACCACAAAGATTCCGCCCTCTTCAATACCTGCCGCATCCAAAATCTCTTTCGCCGCATTATATGCCTCGCTGCCGATAATCGACATTTCTTCTGTCATCCTGAAATCCCTCCTATCTCAAATATTCTGAAAAAAGTCTCTCCTTGGCCTTTCTGTTTGCAGACTTTTTCCAAAATTGCATGCTCTTTTATCTGTTCTAAAGATATCATAAGGCTTTTTCCCTGTCAACATACAGGGCAAGTGCAAAATTCGTTGCTTTTCCGCCCCGGCAGTCTATAGCGGATTATCCGACCGCCGTGCCAAAATTTTTATAAATTTCCTATTGCTTTTTGCGCAGAATATGTTATACTTTTGAGAAGAGGGGCATTGGCGCAGTTGGGAGCGCGCCACACTGGCAGTGTGGAGGTCACGGGTTCGAATCCCGTATGCTCCATATCGGATAAAAGCCGCAGTTCATGGATTTTCCAGTAAAATCAATGGTTTGCGGCTTTTTCGATGTCATGAATCCCATCCGCCGCAAGACCAAGCCTGTCCTGCACTGCCAGTGTGGCGCTCCTGGAGTTGTAGTCAAACAGCCCATTCACATCCTGATGCCTACCCGGGATTCCGCTCCGGAGTTTTTGGTATATGCAGGTTTACCAGCCTATGCACCAGCGCGGCCGGGCCGGAAAGTCTGCGGGCATCCATTAAACAGGGAGATATTGATACTAAGACGATATTTACACAGCCAGCAATCCAAACATTCATTCCCCGATTTCAATGGAATCCGTCCGATATATGAATTTCACCTGTCCATCCATTCCATCGTCAAGTCCCGAGAAGTTCTTGTAATGTTTGGAGGCATTCTGAGTAGCGCGGAGCCTTTCCACCAGACCGTCCAGGTCATCATCCACGGCATCTACCAGCTTTTGGATTCCCTCGTCATTGAACTCCTGCAATCCATCCGAAAGCTGACCCGCGCCGTCCCGCAGCTGGGTGATTCCATCCGTAAGGGCCGGGGCGCCGTTCTTCATAGCCGCAATTCCGTCACCAAGTTCCGAGGCGCCGCTATAGAGCTGACCCGTACCGCTGCGCAGCTCGTCCACGCCGCTCTTTAACCGGCCTGCGCCGTTTGCGGCCTCCGCGACGCCCGCCGTATAGGCCTGTACGCCCAGATAGAAGACATTGTAGGTATCCAAAGACTGCTTCAATGCAATGACGGATTTTGCGCCCTCCGACGCAGCGGCAAGCTGGCTCTGGACTTCCGGGCTCGCCATATTGTCGGAAATGGCTTTCTGGACTTCCTGCTCCACTCTGGCGGCAATCATGGCTTTCGTCTCCTCGCCAGCCATCTGTTCATTCACATTGGCCTCGATAAGCGCCTGCACCTCGGGCGTTTCCATCTGCTCCTCCACAATGCCGGCAATTTTCCCTCTCACAGCCTCGCTCTCCATCTGGCTGTTTATGGTTTCTGTAATCCGGGCCTGCTGCTCTTCGCTTATCATTCCGGCAGCCACTGCAGCCTCATATTCCTCTTTCGTCATCGGCTGCTCCAGCTGTCCCAGAACGGCTGCCTCCACTTCCCCGCGGACGGCTGTTTTGGTTTTTTCCTCCACACCGGCCCTGACCGCATCCGTCACGCCCGGAACCACTTTCTCCTGGCGCGCTGCCGCAATCACTGCCGCTACGATTTTCCCACGCCCAGCCTCCACGGCTGCGCTCACCTGGGAATAGGCTTTCTGATAGACCGCTTCGCCGTCCAGCGAGGCGATGACACCGTTCAGCACATCCGCGTAATTCTCCACGGTCATGGCGGGCACATCCAGCCCCGCGCCTCCATCTGGGTCCGGGCTGTGGCCAGCAGGGTGTCGAATACCTGCCTGGCCCCGCCGTTGAGCTCCCCGTTCTTGGAGACCAGGATATTCAGGCCCGACTGAAGACTTGCAGTGCCGTCCTGCAGCCTGGCGGCCCCATCATCCAGCGCACCCGCGCCATTTCGCAGCCGGGCCGCCCCATCGGAGAGCTTATCAATCCCCTGCACCAGTTCCCCGGATTTGTCCAGCAGGGTGCACAGCCCATCATATAGCTGCGAAGAGCCGTCCATCAGCTGCCCCATGGCATCCGTCAGCTCTCCCAGCGCTCCGTTCAAATCATTCACCAGATTCTCATTGTCTGCGTCCACCCCATTGAAGAGCTCATTGGTGGCGATGGTCACGGTCATGCCCATCTCGAACTCTTTCACATCGGCAGAGATTTCAAAAGAATCCGGCACATCCAGCTTGTCTGAATCCACCGCCAGGTTCTCCCGCATACCGGGCATCCCATAGCCAATAACTACAATCCTGTCGCCGTCATTTATCATCCTGCCGCCCGAAACTTCCACATTGGTGAACACGCCGTTAGCCAGAACCATCCCTGTCACCACGGCAAAAGGCACATAGACCTTGGTTCTGACGCCCTCCACTTCCGCGTATTCATACTGCTCATTTGTGTAAGAGAAGCGAATCTTCACCTTGCCGCTCTTCCCGGCAAGTTCTTCCGGGGAGATTTCTTTCCCGTCCAGCTGATAAGTAATCGTAAGCCCCACCGGCAGTTCCTTTTCGGCGCTGCCCTGATAATAGATATCGCTGCCTCCGGCCTCCCATACTTTCACATTGCCCGGCTTTTCGGTGAAAATCTCATCGCCGCCTACATTCTCTATGTCCGCCAGCTCCGACACATCGTTTATGCCGGCCGCTTTGGCCCCATTCTTCAGCCAATCGCTGACCACAATCTTTCGGGGGCTGCCATCGGCATTCGCCCATACGTAGACCGTCTCTTCCTTGGCTATTTTTTCACCAGCCGTCTTTTCGTTTTCGGACCTGCTCTTCTCTTTTTCAACCTCTGTCCCCTTATTTTCAGATGTCCCTTTCTCATTTGCCGCTTCTCCACCCTGTGCCTCTTTGGCGGCATCCGTCGTTTCGTCTGTTTTACCGTCTGTTTCTGTCTTCCGTGCCGTATTATCTTCTGCGGCCTGCGTATAGATAACGCTTCCTGTCCCTTTGGGGGACAGTGTCCCCCCAAGGGACAGGGCTGCGCACAGCGCCGCTGCCGTCAGCTTCACGGCCTGCTTCCTCTTCAATCGTTTTCTTTTTGTTGTTAATATCTACAGTGATATTGAAAATTGTAAGCTAAGAAAATAAAATTATATGTAAAGGAAGGACAGTATATGAGTTTTGAAGATAGTATTAAAAGAGCACAAGAAACAAAAAATCAATCAAGCCAACAGCACACTTCAATTTCCACAAACCAGACGATTAACTTGGGTAAAGGTATTCCAGCTAATTATGAACTTAATAAATTGGGGCGTCCCACAAATGAAGGTTACGAAGGCGATACTACTGGTGAAATAATTAATGATTGATTATGCCCTTTTCATCATTGATACGTTCGAAAAGTATATGCAAAAAACCACATCTCTCTTAATAACAAGAGATGTGGTTTTTCATTTTACAGTTCCCCAACAAAATTATAAACTATCCGTACTTCCTGTGTCCTTACCCCGTCAATCTTCTCCGGCTTGCCTATCAGTATGCGGTTAATCAGTCTATTCAACACAGCCTCGTCAAGCTCCGTAATAGCCGCATATCGCTTTATTTCCTCCATGAACGTCCGCACGTCACCCTCCGAATGTTCTTCTTCACTGATAATTGCCGCTATCTCCTGCATACGGTTCTGGTTGTTTTCCTGCTCCCTTTCCATTGCGTCCGTCAGCTTCAGGAAACGCTTTTCCGTAAGTATCCCCTTTGCCTTGTCCGCATAAAGGCTGATAAAAGTATCATCTATCTCCTGATTGCGCCCTGCAAGGCTCTCATATTCCCTTTTAAGGCTTGTCAGTGTCGGCAAGGTACTGTTTTTCCATCCTCCGGCTTAAACGCCCGTAAAACGCTTCTCTGTCCTTTAACGCCGCAACTTCCTGTATGTCGGCAAGCACAAGGTCATATAAATCCCTTGCTTCGATTTTGTGGCTTGTGCAGGCATCTTTCCCCAACCGGTTATAGGTCTGGCAGATATAGTATGCCTTGTCTATCGGCTCACGTTCTTTCCCAGTCCGGCGGTCTTTGTCCGTCCTCCCGATTTTTTCATACCGTACCTGCATGGACTTCCCACAGGTGGCACAGTAGACAATGCCATGAAAAATATTATAATACGGGCAGCTATTCCCGTTCATTGTCTGCGGTCTATAAGCTGCTGTACCTTCTCCCACTCCGCTTTGGGGATAATAGCTTCGTGGCAGTCCTCTATGACTTCCCTCTGTTCCCTCGGAATGATGTTGTAGGTATTGGAGCGTATGCCCTTCTGGTGTGTCTTGCAGACAACATGGGCACCTTTGTAAAAGGGATTGCGTAAGATACCATTTTTACAAAAAAAGAGAACAGCGTTTTATACTCAAATAAAACCACTATTCCCTAATTTACGAATTGCATATTTATGTCATAAAGATTGCATTATCAACCACCATTAGCGTTTGTATTGAGTATATAAAGCAAATCTTATGACTTCTTTGTAAAATCTAAAAGCTATATTTTGTATAATTTTTGTAAAATTTGAATTTCTTAGGAAATCTGCATCACATCATTTTTATCCTCTTGTAAAAAAATCTGTATGATTGTTCCCTCTCCAGGACTGCTCTGCAAATCAATCTGACCATTCAAATACTGTACGGCGTGTTTTACAATAGAAAGCCCTAACCCCGTTCCACCCGACTCTTTAGAACGGCTCTTATCCACTCTGTAAAAACGCTCGAATATCCTTGCCTGATGTTCCGCCGGAATACCAATTCCGGAATCCTTTACAGAGATTACAGCTTGATTTTCCTCTCTGTTTACAGAAATCTCCACCATGCCGCCATCTTTATTATATTTGACAGCATTATCGCAAAGATTAAATATAATTTCTGTCAATAACCGCCGGACACTTTTTATCCTGACTGTTTCCCCTGTCACAGCAATTTCAATATCCTTTATCGCTGCTATGTCCGCCAGCCCTGCAGCCACATCCGTTGCGACCTCATATAAATCAACATTTTCAAAAGGCATATCGCACCCCTCGTCTAATTGGGATAAACGGATAATATCATCAATCAATGTTACAAGCCGCCCTGCCTCTGTGCGGATATGCCCTACAAAACGTGTCATATCCTCCGATTTTACAAGACCGTTTTCCATTAACTCCGCACTTCCCATTATTGATTGCAGAGGAGTTTTCAGTTCATGTGATACATTGGCAGTAAACTCCCGCCTGTTCCTTTCTGCGAAAGCTGCTTCTGTTATATCAAAGGCAAGGACAACCGCCCCGATTACAGTACCGTTAGATTCAATGCGGTTGACATGAATCTGATACTCTTTTCCCTCACGTTCTATGCGGATTTCGCTGTGTCCGCTTGAAAATGCGTCCTGTATGGCGTGGCTCACATCATGGTTTCGCTCCACTGTCAGAAAATCCTTACCTATGCAGGATTTTTTTGTATGGAACAGTTTCAATGCTGCAGGATTGATGTTCAGAATTACATTTTTTTCGTTTAAAAGCACAAGTCCTTCCGTCATGCCCTGCGTAATCTGTGTAAACTCATCATTCTTTCTCTGAAGTTCCGACAACTGTACATCTATCTGCCTATGCTGTTTATTGATACGGTTTAACAAGGGCGCTAATTCTTCATAGGTATCATTTTCCAGCGGCCTTTCCAAATCAAGGCTGTTTAACGGCTCCATGATATGTTTGGAAATCCGGCTTGCCAGCACTCCCGATAACACAAGGGCTACAACAATCACAATTAAAATCGGCTGTATCATTCCCAAAACAAGCATCCATACAGTAGCGCTGCTAACCGAAATTCTAAGGACTGAACCGTCGTTAAGCCTTCTGGCGGAGTAAAGCGTTTTTTCCAAGAGTGTCGTGGAATAGCGCAGGCTTTTTCCTTCCCTGCTCTGTAATGCCTGCCTGATTTCCTCCCTGTCCGCATGGTTTTCCATACTTTCCTCGTCAGACTGTGTATCATATATCACATCGCCGTTCCCAGCAACCCATGTTAAACGGTACTGATTTGATTGTAATTCCTCAAGATATTCCTGCCCATTCTTCTCGACGGCTGCGGCTGCCAAAGACAACTCATCTTCTAACTGTTTCCCCTGAACATCACTGAAATAACGGTAAAGACACCCCATGATGATAACAAGGCTCGCCATCAGGACAGCCGCCGCCACAATCATAATAGACTTAAAAATTTTCTTTGTCATGCCTGCACCTCTAATCTATAACCTATGCCACGCACTGTTTCAATCATTTTCCCATAATCCCCCAACTTCACACGCAATGTACGGATATGCATATCAACCGTCCTTGTTTCACTGACATAATCCGCACCCCATACATCATTAAAAAGCTGGTCACGGGTAAATGCAATTCCCGGATGAGAGAGGAACAGACGGAGAAGTTCAAACTCTTTTAAGGTAAGCTGTATCCTTTCGCTGTCAGCGGTAACAGTATGTTCGTCTAAACTGACAACAAGACCGCCTGCCTTCAAAAGATGTTCCACCTCTGTGGGATTACATCGGCGAAGTACAGCTTTCACACGGGAAACCATTTCCATCATTCCAAAAGGCTTTACAAGATAATCGTCCGCACCTAAATCAAGGCTCTGAATTTTATCGTACTCCATGCCCTTAGCCGTTGCCATGATAACGGGAATCCTGCAAGTGTCGGGACTGTCTTTCAGAAATTTCAACAATTCCACGCCGTCCTCTCCGGGCAGCATAATATCAAGGATAATCAAATCCGGCTTATCCGTGGCCAGCGCATCACGAAAAGCCGCCGCATCCGAAAAGCCTGTTGCTTCAAAATCTGTAGAATTAAGCGTGTATACCTCAATATCCCTGATACTTTCATCGTCCTCTACGCACCATATTTTCATAAATTTTCTGCTCCTTTGTGTTTTCCTGTTACAGAAAAAGCCACCCACTCTGCAATATTTACCGCATGATCCCCAATACGTTCAAAGTATTTGGCAATCATCAGTAAATCTAATGCGTATCCTCCATTTGTCGGCTTTTCTGCTATCAGTTCAATCAATGATGATTTGACCTGCAGGAATAAATCGTCAACCACATCGTCACGGTCAATCGCCGCATCAGCCAGCGCAACATCCTGCTTTACAAAGGCATCAATGCTTTCTGTGACCATTTGGCTCACCGCATCAGCCATAAAACGGATATGTTCACATTCCCCGCCTGTCCGCCCGCCAAGAAATGTAATAATTTCTGCAATGTCCGCCGCCTGCGTTCCAATACGTTCCATATCGGTAATCATTTTAAGGGCTGCGGAAATCTGCCGCAAATCCCCTGCCACCGGCTGTTGCTGTAACAACAGTTTCAGGCACAGCGTTTCTATTGTGCGCTCCATATGGTTAATTTCCCCGTCAAGGGATATAACCTTATCTGTCAGCTTCACATCGCCCGCAGAGAGCGCCCTTGAAGCAATTGCAATCGCTTCCTCACACATTGCCCCCATCCTCGTAAGCTCATTATTAAGCGTAGCAAGCTGTTCATCAAAACGACTTCTCATTATCCAAACCTCCCCGTAATATAATCCTCTGTCCGCTTGTCTTTTGGCTGCTCAAACATCTTTTCCGTATTTCCATATTCAATTAAACTACCGAGGAGAAAGAATGCAGTATTATCGGAAATCCGTACAGCCTGCTGCATATTGTGCGTAACGATGATAATAGTATACTTATCTTTCAGTTCCATTGCAAGTTCCTCAATTTTAGATGTGGAAATCGGATCAAGGGCGCTTGTGGGCTCATCCATCAAAAGCACATCCGGCTCTACCGCCAATGCGCGGGCAATACAGATCCTCTGCTGTTGACCGCCCGATAACCCTAACGCAGATTTTTTCAGCCTGTCTTTTACTTCCTCCCAAATTGCAGCCCCACGCAGGGAGTGTTCTACTATATCGTCCAGTTTTGCTTTATTTTTTATGCCATGTGTCCTCGGTCCGTAAGCAATATTATCATAAATGCTCATAGGAAACGGATTAGGTTTTTGAAAGACCATGCCAATACTGCGGCGAAGCTCATTGACATCTATATCAGCATCAAAAATGTTATGCCTTCTGTAACACACTTTCCCTGTAATCCGCACACCGGCGATGAGGTCATTCATTCGGTTTAACGATTTAAGGAAAGTAGATTTTCCGCACCCCGAAGGACCAATTAAAGCAGTAATGCTCCGTTCCTCAATCTCAATATTTATATCTTTCAAAGCCTGCGCACTGCCATACCAAAGGCACAAGTCTTTCACTGTCATAACATTACTCATACATTTCTCCTTTTTTTGAAATATCTGCTTACCAATGCCGCCGACAAATTGATGAACATGGTCAAAATCATCAGGATAGCGGCAATAGCAAAAGCAATTCCAAATTCTCCGTTTTCCTTTGCATAGACATATAATGCAACTGTCAGTGTTGCCCCTGCACTGCCAAGCCCCTCAAAGATTCCATTCAGAGCGTGGGCAAAACCAGCCGTAAAAAGAAGTGCCGCCGATTCCCCAAGAATACGCCCGACAGACAGGATACAGCCCGTTATGACACCCTCAATACAGCCGGGAAATACAACGGTATAAATTACACGCCATTTTCCAGCACCCAATCCGAAAGCACCCTCACGGTAGCTTTGCGGCACTGTTTTCAAACTCTCCTGAGTAGTACGCATGACCGTGGGCAGATTCATAATTACCAATGTAAATGCTCCCGCTAGTAAGGAGGTTTTCATGCCAAAAAACTGACAGAAAAACAGCATCCCCACAAGACCATAAATAATAGACGGAATCCCCGATAATGTTTCAGCAGTATATTCAATCAGTTCTACCAGCTTTTTATTTTTGGCATATTCTGTCAGATAAATTGCAGCGCCTACCCCAAGAGGAAGAACCAATGCCAAAGTTGCCAACACGATATAGACAGTATTGAGAATATCCGGCAGAATCCCTATGCGATCCGACAGATAACTCGGTTTTGTAGTAAGCAGTTCCCATGATACATTCGGCAGTCCTTTCCACAATACATAGCCGATTAGAAACAATACCAATGCACAGGTAACGCTCACGGAAATTCCCATCAGCACACGCATGACGGTAATGTATGCTTTCCTTTTAGCTGAAATAGATTGTTTTTGCATTTTCATTTACTCCTTACTATGTTTCAAAAAGAAATTCAACACGGCATTTATCAGCATGATAAAAAGGAACAGCACCAACGCAATGGAAAACAACGCCTGTTTTTGTATACTACCGTCAGCCGCATAAGACATTTCACTTGCAACAGCGGTTGTAAGGAAACGGACACTCTGAAAAACTTTCGGCATATTAGGTGCATTCCCTGCCACCATCATAATAGCCATTGCCTCGCCAATAGCCCTGCCAACTCCTAACACGACAGCCGCTGCGATACCGCTTTTTGCTGCCGGAACGGATACACGGAAATATGTTTCAACCGGCGTTGCGCCAAGTGCAAGGGAAGCATCCTCATATTCCTTGGGAACTGCCTCTAACGCCGTAAGCGATACTTTGATAATTGACGGTAAAATCATAATAGCAAGCACTATAATGGCAGCAAACAGACTTGCCCCGTCTGGAATATGAAAGAGGGTCCGTATCCCCGGAACAAGCACCATCATTCCTACAAGTCCATAAACTACCGACGGAATACCCGCCAGCAGACTGACCGCCGTTTCTATAACAGTTTTTACTTTGGGCGGCGCAATTTTAGAGAGGTAAACCGCTGTCAGAAAGCCAACCGGCACTCCGAGCACGATTGCACCAGCCGTACCGTAGATACTTGTGAGGATAAAAGGCAAAATGCCATATTGCGGCTGTGCTGCCGTAGAAGCCCACTTTTTCCCAAAAAGGAATTTTAAAACACCTATTTTACGGATAGCAGGAATACCGGATATGACAAGATAAACAGTAATTAAAAGCACACAGCCAACCGTAATCAGACCAAGTACCAGGAAAATGCCATGTATGGCATTCTCCATAAGCCGTTTTCTGTTCTTCATTTGACTCCACCTTTCAAAGCCTTTAGTTTACCGGCACAGCACCCGCAGATGAGATAATCTCATTTGCTTCAGATGATGTAATATAGTCAAAAAATTTCTGTGCAGCCTCCGAAAGCTCTGTATTGCTCCTTGTAACTAATACAAAAGGGCGCTGCACTACATAACTGCCATCTTTGACTGTTTCCTCCGTAGGCATAATGCCGCCGACAGAAAGTGCTTTTACAGTTTCCTTTACAGACGCAAGGGAAGCATAACCGATTGCCGCAGGATTGCCCGCCACCGTTGTTATCACATCCCCGGTAGATGTAAGTTCCTGACGGTATTTGCAGACATCTTCCGTATCTGTAATGGATTCAAAGCCATCTCTTGTACCACTTCCCGCTTCACGACCAATCAGTACAATTTCCAAATCATTACCGCCTATGTCCTTCCAATTCGTTATTTCACCCCTATAAATTCTGCCAATCGTTTCAAGGTCAAGGTCATTTACCGGATTATCAGGATTTACAATAATAGCAATGCCATCAAGAGCCAGTATCGTTTCAGTCAACCCCTGTGCCTTTTCTTCATCCTTTAAGTTACGGCTGGAAAGACCAATATCACAGCGTCCCTCTGCAACCGCAGTAATTCCGGAACCGGAGCCGGTAGGATTATATGTAAAGGTTACGCCGGAATTGTTTTCCTCAAAGGCTTCTCCCAAAGCACCAATGACCTTTTCCATAGAAGTCGAACCGTCCGTAGATACCGATCCACTGACTGTTTTCCCACATCCTGTCATAGCAGTAAGCATAAGTGATACAATAGTAATAAGTGTGACAAATTTTTTCATGATACATTTTCTCCTTTTCTATCTGATATTTTTTGTTCTGTGATTATTATGATAAGTACTGTCTGTAAAATCAAAAACACAACTTTTGTCAAATATTTGTAAAATTTGCAGACTTATTCCTGAATCCGTGAAGTTCAACTTGGTACAATTGCCTTTAACCCATATTTTATAGGAATTTCTTGGATTTAAAACACGAAAATTTCTTCACCCATTGGGTGATAAAAATTTAGTGTTTCAAAAAGCCGGAATAAGGCATAAATACTGGCTTTCTAAACTTAATTATGAATTGAACTTTACGGATTCAGGTTATTATTAAAAACCGCATTGTGGAAATATGCATAACTGCCTATTCCGTCATGGATAACTGTGTTCACAGCACATGGAAAAGCAAAGTGCAGCTTTCCCACGTTCTGCAAACACAGTTACCCACAACTCCATAAAACAGGCTGTTATACACATTCCCACAATACCTACGCCTGCGGAATCCATCTCATTCATTCCTTTTTTATAACTTTTAGACATTATGTCCAAAAGTGAAAAGCCCTGCATATTTATCATACACAGAGCCTTTCTAATCTCTTTTTGTCCATCCGAATCCATTCCCATTGATTTTTGGCTTTTAGCTCCTCGGTCACTCCTTCGGCAGTTCTCATCTGCTCCATGATAATATCTAACCGTTTCTCTGCCTGCTCATTCAAATCGGCAAGATATGTCCATAATTTACAAGTCAGTAATAATGCTGTATAACGTGCGGAATGTTCCTGCTTCAGATAATCCCGGTGCAGCCGACCAAAATACCCAATCGGACGATTTTCTTCCGGCAGTTTCAAATCAGGGATATAATAATCCCCTACCAGTATATAATCAATACTATTCTCTGTTATCCGTTTCTTTAGTTCACCCATGCTTTTCCTCCTGACATACTTTCATGCAGGTTGATTCAACCCATTATTCCCTTATGTTACTTTTTAGACGTACAGTATTGTACCAGATGAAAAGAAATAAAAAAGACATGATCAGCTGAATCGTCGGCTGATCGTGTCCCTGTTCTGTTTATTTTTGTATTGGGCAGCCAACTCTTCACAAATAAGTATGGCATATCCGTCACCAGCGCCGACATGCCCGACACATAGCACTGTTTTCCGCAGACGGCACGTATATTGCGGATAGCATCCATGGTGATGTCCGCGGACGTGGAGCTGTCGAAGAAAACCGCCATCATGGTGGATCGATCCGTGTTGAACTCCCGGTAAATCTTTTCCGGCAGCAGCTCCATGGGCACTGACAGATCCGCCAGCGAGTCGTACCAGACCACTGTCTCCACATGCTCCACCTGTTCAATCTGTTCCTTTAGTTTCGATACGTCTTTCCCGGACATATCCTCCACGATGATAAAAGAAAAGGCCCCTTTGCCGAATTCCTCCATCAGCCCGTTCTGCCCTGCCACGGTGTCCATGTCCTCCGGCAGATAGTCCAGCATGTCATAATTGATCCTCGTCCCCGCCATCCCCAGGACAGCCGGAATCATCAGCACTGCCGCCAGAATCAATATGGCAATGCGGCAGTTTACCACTCCTTTTGAAAACTTCATGGTTCCATCATCCTTTCTTTCTGTTATTCGATTTCCCCCAGCGCAATCAGCAGAATCCCAAACTCCAGATTGTACCGGAACGCAAGCCGGAACAGATCCTTGGAGAAATCCCCCGCCAGCCTGATGCATCCAGATACAATCATGGCGATTCCAAGGGCGCGCCCGAACATCATGATGAGTATAGCAAATGAGATTTCCGGTGAAAATCGTCAAAAAAAGCCCTGTGCCCAAAAATGTGACACAGAGCTTTATGTGACCAAAAAACAGACATATCCGTCCGAATGCCTAAATGAGGCCTCCTCAGAATTCCTTGTGTTCCATGATCTTGATGCTGATATGGCAGGACAAGAGCAGCAGCGCGATGCTGGCGGCAGCCACTATCACGGCCCCCATGCCGGCGCTTATCGCCGACAGGCTTTTCATCAGGGCCTCCACGTCAATGCCCAGCTTCTGCAAGACTTTCACCCCCATAATCGTGATGACGAAAAATCCCCCGAACACTATCACCATGGCAATCCGGCTCTTATCCCCCTCGAATTTCAGGCGCATGGGAAGCAGGAACGCCGCCAGGCACAGCACCATGGGCAGCAGCATTAGAGCCACCATGATGCCCTCTTCCGATGCCATGGTGCCTTTCGCTGTCCCTACGCCGATGGCAATCACCGTCCCTATCAGCCATCCGCCTAAGCTCATCAGCAGGCTGAACAGATATTTCTCGATTACATAGCCTCTCCTTGAGACAGGCAGGGTGAAGAGAAAGGCACTGCCGTTGTCGAATTCGTCATAGCTAATCGTGCCGGTGGCAAACGTTATTCCGATAATAGCCAGATAGGTAATGATAAAGGATATATCGCTGATATACGTCGACATCCCCAGGGCAATCAGGAGAACCAGTGCAAGTGAATTCCTGGTGCTCTTCATCAGTTTCAAATCTTTAATCAACAAACCTTTCATAATGCCTCACCTCGAATCATCATCATAATCACTTCGTCAATGCTTCCCTTTATCACAGCAAGCTTCGGGTAGTTCTCGCTGTAGAACCGCTTCTGGTTCGTCAGACAGCTGTAGCCGAAGCTTTCTTTCCTGCTGCGCAGGATATAGCGCTTCTCTATGGTATCATAAAGGCTTTCATCCATCTTCAGCACCGCGTAATCGTCCAGCAGCACATCCGTTTCCTCGTGCAGGATAATCTTTCCCTCATGCATCATATAGATGTCGTCGCACAGGGTCTCCAGGTCGCCTGAGATATGGGAGCTGACCAGTATCGCCCGGTTCTCGTCCTGCTCCATGAATTCCCGGAGCAGCTCCAGCAGCTCATCCCTGGCCACCACATCCAGGCCCGCGGTAGGCTCATCCAGTACCAGCAGCCGGGCCCTGTGGGAAATGGCCGTCAGGACTTTCAGTTTCGCTTTCATGCCCGTAGAGAATTCCTTGATCTTCTGATTGTCGGGAAGCCCGAACTTCCTGACCTGTTCCAGAAAAAAAGGCTTGTCGAAATGGGCATAGAGACCGTCCATGACGGGAATGATGTCCCTGACGGTCAGATAGCCGCTGAAGCCGGCATTGGACAGCACCACGCCCAGCTCCTGCTTATCCTTTGTCCCGAAAGCCCGGCTGTCCTTTCCCAGAATCCTGATGTCCCCTCCGTCCGGGGAAATCAGCCCCAGAACAGCCTTGAACGTGGTACTCTTTCCGGCGCCGTTCTGCCCCACCAGCCCGGTCACGCAGCCTGGCCGAATCTCCATAGAACAGTCCAGCTGGAATGTGCCGTAGCTTTTTCGTAAATTTTCAATTCGCAACATAAGTCATCCCTCCAAAATCAATTCAAATAAGCTCCTGATGTCCTCATCGCTTATTCCGTATCTCCTGCCTTTCTGGACGGCCATCTCCAGATCCGCCTCCAGCTCCTTTTTCTGCTCCTCCAGCAAAAGTCCGGCATTTACCGCCGCCACGTAGGTCCCCTTGCCGTGGACAGTGACGGCAAAGCCCTCCTCCTCCAGGCTGTCGTAGGCCTTTTTCACAGTCAGGGCGCTGATTTTCAGCTCCTTGGAGAGCACCCGGACAGAGGGCAGATTATCGTTCTCTTTCAATTCCCCGCCGCGGATCAGGGTCTTGATCTGGTCCGTGACCTGTTCATAGATCGGAACCATGGAAGAACTGTTTATTATTATGCGCATTTCTCTTTCCTCCTCGCAAACAGTATATAACAGCATATATCTGTTGTCAAGTGTTATATACTGTTTATCCGAAAAATTTTTTTAGGAGCCTTTTCATCGAAAAAGCCCCTCTTTTTCACTTCCCATCCAGGCCGCGCCGAATCATCTCGTCCACCATGCCTCTGCGGAGCTCGCGGAGGCGGCTGATATCCTCCCGTATGCCGTCTTTCATGCCTCTGTTCATCCACCCCATGACCATGCCGAAGCATTCCTGTCTGTAAAAGCAAATCATCAGTTCCCTGTCTTCCTCCCGCACAGGCTTATCCGCGAAAATCGCCCCGGCATAGGCGGACACCACATGCTGGCAGACTTTCCACAGATACTGCTCAAAAATATCCCTGTTCACGGAATTATAGATATGTAAGATGGCCCGGCGGTTCTTTGTGGCGAACTCCAATGCCGCATTCAGGCAGGTCTCCAGGGAGTCGATTGCCGGGTACTCCGCTATTAAATCAGGCATTGTCTTCATCTCCTCAAGTATATCGGGCAGCAGGGACTGTCCTGTTTCCTTATGATTATATGATAGGAAAGCGGTTTTTGCAACCATTTCTCCCCCACAGGGTTGCGCCTGCCCGGTTGCGCTGTCAAACCCGCCGTTTGCGCAAACACTGTTAAGATTCCGGCTTTTTATCCGATACAGAATTCAGAACCGAAAGGATGTGATGACAATCAGGGTTGCAATCTGCGATGATGAACCGAATATCAGAAGCCTGCTGGCCAGCCTGGTGCGGCGGCAGGATGAAACATGCGAAATCACGGAATATGGGGATTCCCAGACCTATCTGTCGGACAGGCAGGCGCATGATCTGCTGTTTCTGGACATAGAACTGGGCGGCGGGACGGCGCAGGATTCCGGGAGCGGCGGAGAAACGGGCAGCGGAGCCGGGGCCGGTTCCATGAATGGCATGGAGCTGGCCCGGAGGCTGCGGCAAATGCCTTTAAGCAGCCAGCCTCTCATCATTTTTGTCACAGGCTATGACAGCTATGTGTACCAGGCCTTTGACGTGGAGGCTTTCCAGTATCTGGTCAAACCTGTAAATCAGGCGCGCTTCGCGGAGACGTTCCGGCGGGCAGCGGAAAGAATTGCCGCCGCGGAAAAGCAGCGCCGAAGCACATTGGTCATCCAGACCGGCAGCACCAGCCGGACGGTGCCCCTGCAGGATATCTACTATGTGGAGAGCCAGGGCCATAAGCTTCTGTTGCATTTAAAGGAGGGAAACCTGGAATACTATGGAAAGATCAGCCAGCTGGAACAGGAACTGCAGGGACAATTTTCCCGTATCCACAAGGGCTATCTCGTGAATCTTTCTTATGTGGAGGAATACAGCCGCAACCAGGCCGCGCTGGCAAATGGTGAAAAACTGATTGTTTCAAAGCGTAAATACGATGATTTTGTAAAGACACACTTACGGTTCCTGCAGAGTCAGACAGCATTGGCATCAAAATCCTTGCCCGTCGGAGATTCGGAATCTGCATAATCCGGGAGGCAGATGCAGGAACCCAAATGACCAAAACGGAGGAACCCTTGCAGGAGACCACTTTCATACTGCTGCACCAGATAGTCACAGGAATCGAGGCGTTTCTGTACGCGGCCTGCCTGGCAGCTTTTCTCAGGCCATTCATGAGCGGCGGGACAGAGGCTTTGGGAAGTATACGCAAAAAATCCCTTTTCGTGTTCTTCGACTATTCTTCCGTCTTCCTTATGGGCATGCTGCTCCCCGGCCACGGCACCTTGTACATGATGCTGGTGACGGCTCTGCTGATAGCTGCTTCAAGGTATCTGGGCATAGAGCGGAAGCTTCTGTTCCTTTTGAGCGTGCTCTTTTACTGTATCCGGCATCTGAGCCTGATGGTCACCCAAAGCGCGGACTATTTTTCCAATCGGCTCTTCCTGCTGGATGCGGATACGCCGGAAAAGGTCTTCCTGGGCGCGTCATATAACTACCTGCTCACCGACGGGCTTATGTTCCTGTGCTTTGCGATCATGCTCCACGGGCTGGCCCGGCAGTTCCGAAAACAGGCGCTGACGCTGCATGTCAGAGAATTGTGCTACCTGCTTCTGACGCCGGTAACAGGCATCCTGTTCGTGAACATCACCCTGCGGTTCCTCCTCATAGCGGACGGGACTTCCATCTTCCAGCTCTACAAGCAGGTTCCGGCGGCGGTCTGCATCGTGCCCCTGCTGTCCTTTCTGTTCTACGCAGGAACGCTGGCCGCAATCGCCGTCTGCCAGAAGACCGTCCTCCTCCAGGAAGAACGGGGCAAGCACTTCGCGGAACAGCAGCAGCTGGCCGCCATTCAGGAACGGCTGGTCCAGATGGAGCAGATTCATGACGGCATACGCCGGATGAAGCACGAGATGCGGGGCCATATGGCCAACATCAAAGGCCTTGCGGAAAAGGGCTGCTATGAGGACATGGAACGGTATATCGCCAGGATGGATGAAAACATGCAGGTATTTGAATTCACTGTCTCCACAGGCAATGCCGTCACGGATGTAATCGTCAATGACAGGCAAAGGGCCGCTGCCAGGCTGGGCATCGACTTCAGCGCGGACTTCATCTGCCCGCCCCCGGAGGGGTATGATGTCTATGACATCGG
This sequence comes from Acetatifactor aquisgranensis, assembly GCF_943193215.1. NCBI lineage: Bacteria > Bacillati > Bacillota > Clostridia > Lachnospirales > Lachnospiraceae > Acetatifactor > Acetatifactor aquisgranensis. The sequence continues at coordinate 26,995 of NZ_CALPDH010000028.1, forward strand.
CATCATCCTGAACAATCTGCTGCAGAATGCCCTGGAGGCCTGCGAAAAGACTGAGGCGGGCCAAAGATATATCTCCCTCTCCGGCAGGAAGAAAAATCGGTTCTACCTGATAGAAGTACGGAACTCTTTCGATGGGAATGTGACCTTCCATCCCCGGACCGGTCTTCCCGTTTCCTCCAAGGAGGCACGTCCGGAAACCGGTTCTGCCATGTCCGCTGTTCTCCACGGCATCGGCTTGTCCAATGTGAAGCGGGAGGCGGAAAAGTATCGGGGAAACGTTGATATCAAAACGGAAGGGCATGAATTCCAGGTAACGGTGCTGCTGCAGGAAAACCCCGCAGTCTGAGGCAGGCTTAACGCCATTCGCGGGTATGGGAGCACCTGGCGATTCCCCGGATAAGGGGAGAAAGGAGAGAATATGTATTTTAATGATTTCAGCATCAAAGAAGTGAACGCGTATTACGCCCGCAGGGGCGGCAGTCAGATGGCGAATATCGGCGGCCGTGCCAACATGGTCAGTTTCTCAGGCCTGATGGAGCAGGCTGCAGCCGCAAGGCGGGCCAGTGCCGCGGCCCGGACAGAAAGCGGGGCCCAAGGTTCCCAGGCGGCACAGAATACATCACGGACATCCCGTGCGCATTCCGCTCTGTACAGCAAAACTGCGCAGACACATTCTGCGACAGAAAATAGGGCAACCCAGAAGACAGATGCATCTTCATCAGGGGACGCTTCTACACCGCCTGCTGCCTCCGGCGACAGCAATATCTGCTGTGAACAGTGCCATGCTGCCAATCAGCTGATGCTCCAGATGATGTCCCGGAACCTGTATTCCCAGAGCGCTCTGGGATATCCGCTCACAGGATATGGCTCATGGACGGCCTATCAGAACATGGCGAACATGCTCGGCAACACTCTGTTCTGACAAAAGGGGGCATTCCGCCCCCTTACAGTTTCTTTCCCATCTTCTTTCCGGTATTCCTGCCAGCCGGATTTTTCTTTTCCATTTTTTTCTCTTCCACGCTGCCTGGTAATTTCCCGCTCCCTGTCTCCGCATCAGCTTCTTTCTTCCGCACTGCCGGGACCCCATTTCTGGCATTCCGGCTGTTCACGCTCTCCCTAAGCAGCGCATAGCAGGAGGATGTCAGCGGGATGAAGAACAGCATCCCTGAAATCCCGAACAGGCTGCCGCCTAAGCTGACCGCCATCAGTACCCAGATAGCGGGCAGTCCCACGGAATTCCCCACCACTTTCGGATATATCAGGTTCCCCTCTATCTGCTGCAGCACCAAAAACAGGATGACGAACCACAGCGCCTGCAGCGGATTGTCAATCAGAATCAGAAAAGCTCCCACAGCGCAGCCGATGAACGCGCCCACGATAGGAATCAGCGCAGTGAACGCAATCAGCACTCCCACCATCAACGCATACGGCATCCTGAACAACGTCATGCTCACCACAAACATGGTGCCCAGAATCACTGCCTCCAGACATTGCCCGGTGATGAAACTGCTGAAATTCTTATATAAAAGGCTGCAGATTTCCAGCACCTTAGTTCCCACCGCCTCCGGCAGATAGGCCGAGAGAATCCGCCGTCCCTGGTCCTCCAGCCTTTCTTTCTGGGCCAGAATATAGATAGCGAAGATAAACGATATCACCACGTTCACGATACCCGATATGATGCCGCTGGCCACGCTGACCGTGGAATTCAACACATCCCCGGCACCGTTTTTCAGGAAGTCGATGATGCTGTCCAGCACGGAATCCCATTTAATCTCCGTCAGTTCCAGCCTGTCTACCTGCTCCGTCAGCTCCGGATAATCTTTCATCAGCTGATTCAGGCTTTCCACTACCCTGTCGGTAAAGCCGGGAATCTTCTGGCCGATTTCAGTGGCAGTCTCCACCACCTGGGGCACTACCGTTCCTACCACCACGGCTATCACCACTATCAAAGATACGATGGCGAGCACAAGGCACAAGGGTCTCTTGGCTTTCCCGGCGTTTTTCCCTCTCCAGCGTCCAAGCAGATTCTCCTCAAAAGCCCTCATGGGGATGTTCAGCACGAATGCCATGACCCCGCCCACCAGAAACGGCGATATGATGCCAAAGAAAAAAGCGATTCCCCGGAATACCGTCTCGCTGTATATGACCGCCAGCACCAGCAGCGCCGCCAATATCATCAAATGTCTTATTTGTCTTATTTTTCCTTTGCTGAATTCCATACTCTTTAGCCTCCTGTTTTATCCTTTTCATTTTTACCACGGAGGATTTCATCCAGGGTCTGATACAGCTTATCCACTTCCACCGGCTTGGACAGATGTCCGTTCATGCCGCATTCCACAGATTTTTTCAAATCATCATCAAAGGCATTGGCCGACATGGCTACAATCGGTATGGTCCGGCAATCCTCCCTGTCCATGCCGCGGATTGCGCGGGTTGCATCCAGGCCGTCCATCACCGGCATCATGATATCCATCAATATCACATCATAGGTGCCGGGGGGCGTGGAGCGGATGCGCTCTACAGCTTCCTTTCCATTAAAGACACAGTCTACCGTGAAATTCCTCTCTTCCAGCAGGCTTTGGGCAATCTCCACATTGATTTCATTGTCCTCCACCACCAGAACCCGATAGCCGTCAAAAGAAATCTCCTCACGCTGCCCGTCATCCTCTACACACTCTCCCAGCGCAAGATATACCTGGAAACCAAACCTGCTGCCTTTTCCCACCTCGCTGTCCAGCCGGATGCTGCTCCCCATCATCTGCACCAGGCGGCTGCTGATGGAAAGCCCCAGCCCCGTCCCCTGCTGTTTCGAGGGGTTCCTGTCGGTGGACTGCTCAAAGGAGCGGAACACCCTCTCCCTGTCCTCCTCCGGGATACCGATTCCCGTATCCTGCACCGCAAATGAAATCAGAGCATTCCCATCCACAGTTTCTCTCTCCTGTATGGTCAGCGTTATCTTCCCCCCGGCAGGCGTGAACTTCACCGCATTCCCCAGCAGATTGATCAGCACCTGGCTGATCCTCATCCTGTCTGCCGCCAGCCAGCGGTGCGTCAGGCTGATTTCCTGCACAAATTCAATCCCCTTCGCCACCGCCTGAGGCATTATCAGTTCCCTTATAGTATCCAGCATCTCCTGCATGTCGAAATCATATTTCTCTAATTTCATTTTTCCGCTTTCGATTTTGGACATATCCAGGATGTCGTTGATCAGTCCCAGCAGGTACCCGGAGGAGGACTGTATCTTCTGCAGACAGTCCGTGATCCGCTCCTGGCTCTGATTCTGGTGCAGCGCAATCTCCGTCATGCCAATGATACCGTTCATGGGAGTCCGTATCTCATGGCTCATGCGGGACAGGAATTCCGACTTAGCCTTGCTGGCGATATCATGCTGTTGCTGGTTCATCTGGCTCTGTATGACACTGCCGAGCTCTGCCAGATTCTGATATTCCTCCTGGGATTCCAATAGCGCCTGTTCCATACCCAGGATACAGATATTTCCCATATAATTGCCATTATCATACATGGGCAGCGCCAGACCATACTGCCCCGGCGCGATGCTCAGGAAAGTCTGCAGCATTTCCCGGCGGCTGTCCTCCTCGGAAAACCATTTCATCTTTTCCTGCCCCAGCCAGCCGCAGAAAGCCGCCCTGTCCTCTTCCTTATATTTTCTCACATTCTCCGACACGGCGCTGCCGTCTCTATGCCACTGGTACTCCAGATAATTCGAAGAAAAATCCGCCCGCAGCACAGATACCTGTGCTGCCTCCGCCCGATAGAGCCTGCCGATCTTCCGCAGCATCAAAGTCATCTGGGCCGGGAAATCCGCTCCCTTTCCAAACAGATTCAGCGCTATCGATACCAGGCTGACATCTTCGCCATAGTCCAGGCTGTTGACCTCCCGTCCCTGCAGCTCCGGAAGCCTTTCCCGCTCCGGCTTCGGAATATCCTCGTAAAAGATGTATGCTCCCTCTCTATCGGGAATCGCTCTCATCCTGGCCAGCTTCGCCATGCAAATCAGGGTCTCCGCCGTCTGTTCTCTTCCCCCGCAGGCCACACCTGCGCGTATATCCACAATGAAACGCTCCCTGTCAAAGACTGACGCGGCCTTTCCCAGCAGATTCTCCGTCCATTCCCCGGCTCTCTGCCTGTCCGCGTTTGCCAGCCATATGGCGAACTCATCTCCGTCCAGACGCAGCGCCACTGTCTCCTGCCGTTCCTGCACGGCATATGCCCGGCAGCAGTCGCGGGTCAGGCCTCCCAGCTCTTCCAGTATCATATCTCCAAATACGATACCGTTTTTCTCATTGCATTCTTTCAGCTGGCCCACGAACAGAGTCACCATAGCGCCTCGATGCCCGCATGTGCTCCTGCATATTTCCAGCTGTTCCAGACCGGCGCTGAAAGTATACAGTCCCGTGATGCCGTCCGTGGCATTTCTTCTGCGCTGCCTGGCCTCCTTTTCTTTCTGTTCCTGGATATCCCGGATACTGCCCACCATCTTCCACCGTCTGCCATCCGTGTCGTAGACCACCTTGCCGGAAATTGCCACCCACAGATAGTCCGAATCCTCGGGCCATTTCATCCGGAATTCCGCATACATTTTATCTTCCCTGCTCTGCAGGGCCTTAATGGCCGCCGCCCTGTCCGCTTCATATATGTACTCGGAAGCGATGAATCCGCTCTCGGAATCCCTGCACTGCCATTGTCCGCTCATCGTCTCATGATTCACGATATCCAGTATATGGTTCTGCATATCATAGGAAAAGAACAAATCCTTGGAGGATTCCAGCGCCACCCGGTAACGCTCCTTTTCCTCCAAAAGGATGTTCTCGGCCTCTTTCTGCTGCTCCAGCAGATTTTTCACCACATCATACAGGGCATCTATCTCCAGGATATTCGACGGCCTGAACTCCTGAAGCCCCTCTCTTCCGTGGCTGATACACTGCATCAGCTGCTGGACCGGTCTCGTCAGAAACCTGACCAGAATGTAAATACCGAACACTCCGAAAATCAATCCGATGAGAATGGCGATCACCAGCCAGAGGTAGAGCTGACGGCTCATCCCAAAAAGGTCCTCTTCTGTATCCAGGCCTAAGAGCACCCACTCCGTGTTCTCATAGGGAACATTGTTGCTGTACAGCCTCAGCGGACAGGCCACCGCATAGATATTCTGTCTGTCCAATCGGACATCCTGTACCTGTGAGAGATTGTCATAGCGCGTCTTCCGCAGCACCAGCTTCTCTCCCGCCGCCTGCGCCAGGTTGGAAAGGACTCCCTTGCCCACCATGGGCATGTATAATCCCTCGCTGTCCCTGACAGCCAGCAGATATCCCGACTGCTGCTGATCGTTCAGCTCGGCCACCGGGAAATAATCGTACAGAGTCCTGGCGGAAATCTCCACTCCCATCACTCCGTACACCTGTCCCTGATGCCTGAGCGGCAGGGAGTATGTAATCATCTCGTAGGAATCCGCGATTCCTTTCTCAAGGAAAAAGGGCAGAGACCAATATCCCAAGTCGTCTGCATCCGCCCCGGCATATTCCGTTCCTGCCCGCCAGGGTTCATAGAAATAATTGTCCGCGGCGTCCTTCCCCTGTCCCTCCATCCGGAAATGAGTCGTCCAGGAGGTATCCAGCGGGATATTCCACTTTCTGGAAAGCATCTTGCTGCCTCTCTCCAAAAGCAGATCCGTATTATTGGCGGGATTGGTATACGGATCTGAATCCCGCACAAAAAAGCCCGCAAAATCCCCCGGCTCCTCCATATCCGCATCTGTCAGAATCAGAAAAATGCCGCTGGCAGAATGTCTCTGCAGGATATCAAGGCATTCCGGGAAAAGCAGAGCCAGCAATTCGTTCTTCATCTCATCGGAGGCAAACAGCTCCTCCACGCTTATGTCCTCGTCCTGCAGATAGCCATGCAGAATTTCCTCTATGAGGCCCTCCTGCTCACAGACGGTGGCCCACTGCTGGTTCATGTCATTCTGCAGAATCACTTTTCTGTTTTCCACCATACGGTTCATCATGCTGACGGAATATTCCTCCAGCCTGCCCGCAACTCTCTTTATCACCAGCGTGCCGATGGTAATGACGCTCTGTGTCAGCATGATGATAATCAGGGGAATCAGAAAAATCTTGAATATTGTCGCCTTTTTTCTGTCTCGCTTTTCGCTTTCCATTTTACCCCTGCTTTTCCACTGCCTGTCTCAGCGTCCCGCAAAAATCTTCGTACCACTCTTCAAAGGCTTCTTCTGTCACATAGCCGCCCGCAGCCTCTTCCAGGCTCTTCCCCTGTGCCAGGGCCTCTTCCACAGCCGCCCTGTCCGCAGCAGCCTTGTCCGCAAGATGGTATTCCAGCACTTTTCTGGCCGCCGAGCCGTTCTGAAAGCTCTTGTTCGTATACAGCGTCATATCGTCCATGGCCTTAAAAACAGAAACCAGGCAGTCATATGTCTTCGGAGCCACCTCCAGCCCCTGTTCCGCGATTACCTGATCCAGCTTCTCCGCGCTCCCTGCGTCCTTGCGCACCGGCAGATAGCCGGAGACACTGCCGAACCGCAGATTATTTTCCGCCTCCGTGAACCATTTCAGGAATTCTACAGCGGCATACTCGTGCTTCTCGTCAGACTTGCTGACCACCATGCCCGCGCCCTGCTGTACCGCGTAACGCTCTCCGCCCGCGAACACAGGCGCCTGCATCACGATATAGTCAATGGCATAGCTGCCGTCCTCCAGCTCCACCTGATTGGGAAAATACATGGCTGAGGCAGTGGAACCCGTGTAAGCCAGCAAGTCTCCCGTCTTCACATCGTCGGAACGGAATGAGCCGTAGGCCCCGAAATACCCTTTGACCATAGGCACGTAGTAATTCTCCCAGAGACGGTGCAGCTCCTCCCTGGGCAGATTCAAGGTCACCTGGCCGTTCTCCACGTGGAAAATCTCCACTCCCAGCTGATGCATGCCGATGACGAAATAATTGGCCACCGCGTCCCTGCCGTAAAACGCCCTGCCGTCCCCCGGCACATCCGGCGTCTGGCTGTCCGTCCATTCATAGTATTTCTGTGCCACGGCGGTGATGCCCTCCATAGTCTCCAGATCCCCGAGAGAGGCGCCTGTCGCCGCCGCAAAGGCTTCCCAGTCCGTCCTGTTGATCATCATCATTTCCGTGGATTTCGCCACGGGAAAAATCCGCAGGGATCCGTCCGATGCGATGCGTCCCTCTTCTATGTAGGAGTCCACATACTTTTCCAGTTCTTCCTTGTCCATATAGTCCGACAGATTGGCCAGAGCGCCCGCCTGCTCCACTTCATAGGCGGTATCCGCATAAGAGGAGAACAGATCCGGCATGGGATCGGCCCCCACTTCTCCATTGATAGCCTCCCGCACCGCGGTCTCTAAATCCGATACAGAGCCCTGGCTGTAGCCCTGCACATAAATTCCCTTTTCCCTGCCTGCGGTATCGTTAAACTCCTCCACCAGCGCGTCAAACGCCGCCTGCTGGGAACCGTTATAATAATGCCATACTGTCAGGGAAACAGGATTGCCGGGATCCAGCGGATTCTTATTCCCGCATCCTGTCAGACCAAAAAACAACACTGCCGTTATGCACAAAATTCCGGCTTTCTTTTTACTGTTTTTCATCTTTACCTCCCATGCGCCTGCTTTTTCATTATCTTTCATTCTAGCATACCCCTTATATATTTTCAATAAAACTATCGTCTTTCCAAGCAAAAAAGGAACTTACTTCGACCACAGCCTAACGTAAATTCCTTTTAAGCAGTGCAGGTAGCCGGACTTGAACCGGCACGGAGTCGCCCCCGAGAGATTTTAAGTCTCTTGTGTCTGCCTATTCCACCATACCTGCATATTCAAAATGAATGGATGGAGGTGGATTCGAACCACCGAAGCAATTTGCAGCAGATTTACAGTCTGTCCCCTTTGGCCACTCGGGAATCCATCCATATCAGGCTATCGCCCGAACAAAGAAATTGTAGCATAGTTTCGCACAGATCGCAAGGGTTATTTCAAAAAACGGGCCAAAACGGCTTCAGTTAAAATAGGCCGCAATGCCCTGGGCCATCCCTTCCACCAGCCTGTCCTGATAATCCTTTGACGTGATGGCCTGCCGCTCCGCAGGATCGGACAGAAACGCTGTCTCTATCAGGCAGGCGGGCATGGATGCCTCCCGGATCACATACAGTTCATCCGTATCCTGGATTCCTCTGTCCACGGCGCCCGTCTTTTCTACAGCCCCCTGCTGTATCAGTCCGGCCAGGCGGCCGCTGTCCGCAAGCTTTCCGCAGTACCAGGTCTCGATGCCGCTTACCCCGATTTCCGTGCCATCATAGGCATTCTGGTGGATGCTGACGAAAATGTCCGCTCCCGCGTTCTCCGCCTCCGTCACCCTCTCCTCCAGAGACGGCAGGCTCCCATCGTCCTCCCGCAGCATCACGGTCTCAAAGCCCAGCTCCTGCAGCTTTTCAGAAAGGCCCCTGGCCAGCTCCAGATTGACCACCGCCTCCGACACGCCCTCTCTGTAGCAGCCGTCGTCCTCCCCGCCATGCCCGGCGTCAATGGCTACCAGCGCCACAGGACCCGTATCGTTCAGCAGGAAAATATCCCCGTTCCCGCCGTCAGCCACGCCCGGAATATCCTCAGTCCCCTCTGCCGCACTGTCCCCGGCAAAGACATTGATGCACGCGGAGATCAGCAGATAGCAGCCCTTGCCCAGAACAGCCGCGGACAAAAAGAAAGCTGTCAGGAATACTGCCGTCCTCACCAGCTTATCTTTTCTGAAATCCTGTCCTCTGACGCTCTGCCTGCGCATATCCTGCTCCTCGCTTTTCTTATCTGTCGGCTACAGTATACAGAAAAGCTTTATCAAAATGACATCCTTTTTGTATCCAAGTTGTATCATCTGAAAATCTTACTTTGAAATTTTCAGGTACATCTCATTGATTCCTTCGTAGTATCCCACCGTGGCCACCACATCCTCCTCGTCCATCCCATAAAAAGTATATTTTTTGAAATATGGCGTATTCTCCGACAGGGGGTTCGTGTTCTCATACTCCTCCGGCTCCCCCAGTTCCATATATTCCGCCCATGCCGCCACCAGCCTGTCCGCATCCACGGCTTCCCAGGAAACGATTCCCGTCCGCGCGTAGAACTCGTATATCTTGCCCGTATCCGCGTCCACATAGGCATCCAGCAGACGGTTCTCCTTGTTGGCATTCTGCAGGCTGGTGTCCAGACTGATTTTCCAGACCAGCACATTGTTCTGGGGATCCGGCACATCGATTGCGGAATACAGTACGGCGCTGTAGGAGTCCTGCGTCAGTTCCTGGACTCCCTCCGGCAGTATCCCCCGCTCCTTCAGCTCCCGGATGCCCTGATTGGTCAGTTCGATTCCCGCGCTCTCCTCCACGTCCTGCCCGGAAGAGTCTTTCCTGTTGGCCACGAATGCATAAATGCCTGTCAGATTATCATAGTCCAGCTCGTCCCCCCGGGTCATGGCATTCTGATCGCTCTCCGGCAGAATCTGGTTATTCAGGCATTTCGACAAAATATATACCTTTTCATTGCTGCCCAGAGAATAACGGTATCCCTCCGTTCCCGTCCGGGTCTCCTGGGTCTGGATCTGGTTCAGGATACTGCTGTCCCGGTATTTCGCCAGAGCCTCCGGCCCCCACACCGCAAGCCCCGCGATAACCGCCGCCAGGGGAATCAGCAGCAGGCTAAGTTTCTCCCAGTTCTTTCTCGTCATCTTCATTTTCCGCATCCTCAACTGCCTCTCCCTGTGCTTTCCCGGCCTGTGGTTCCATTTCCCATGACGCCATGTCGCGGGCTGCCTCATTCTGGCGGAGGGTTTCCTCCGCCACTTTCCGCCGCGCCTGCGCATCCTGCCCGGGCTCTTCTTTCCTGTCCGGAATCACGAAACTGATGCAGGTGCCCTCGCCCACCCTGCTCTCTATCTTCAGCTCACTGTCATGGAGCCGCAGTATCTCCACGCACAGCGCAAGGCCCAGACCCGCCCCGTTCCTGCTGCGGGAGCGGGACTTGTCCACCATGTAAAAGGCTTCCGTGACCTTCATCAGCTCCTCCTCAGGAATGCCTACGCCTACGTCTTTTACCCGGAAAGCATAGGCATTCTCCAGCCGCTTTCCAATCACTTCCACCAGGCCTCCCTCACTGGAAGCCTTACAGGCATTGTCCACCAGATTCAGCAGGACGGACTTTAAGAGATTGGCCTCCGCGTACACTGTCCCGCTGCTGAAAGCAAAGCGGATCCGCTGCTCCTTATTTCCCGAAAACATGTCTTTCAGATATTCAAACAGTACTTTAGCCGCCACCGGCTGGGGGTCTATGGTCTCCCGCTTGGTGACGATGATGTCCAGCAGCCGGAAAGACATATTCTCCAGGCGCTTCCCCTCCGTATAGATATAGTTGGAAGACAGAAAATGCTTCTCCTCATCCAGCTTTCTTGACCGCAGCAGATCCGCATAACCGATGATTGCGGTCAGCGGCGTCTTCAATTCGTGGGCAAAGGCGGCAATGAAATCTTCCCTGGCCCGCACCTCTTCCTGCAGTTCCCCGATGGTGGCCTCCAGCACATTGGCCATGCTGTTGAAATCCACGGTGAGCTGCCCCAGTTCGTCGCTGCTGACCTTCTTCGCCCGGTAGCTGTAGTCTCCCCCGGCCATCTGTCTGGTGGCCCCGGTGAGCAGGCGGATGGGCTTGGTCAGCCAGGTGCAGATCAGGAACATCACAAAGGAGCTGCACACCAGCATGGCGAGAGTCACCCTCCGGTACACGGAAAACCCAAGCGTGCGCTCCTCGAACACTTCCGTCACGTCCTCCAGGGTCTCCAGATACAGATTCCTGTCCAGAGCGTTGACCATGAGCCCCGTATGGACATAATAGCGGTCCCCCTGACGAACCACCTGCCAGATTCTCGCGTCCTCCGTAATCTGCTGCAGAAGCGCGGAATCCTCCGCGAAGCCGATGCTCTGATACAGGACTTCCTTCTCTTCATTGGAAAGCCTTAGGAACCGTTCCGTACCCTGGCCGCTGCTCTCCAGCTTGGTCCCGATCTGCTCCACGGCGATGTCCTGGAGCACGTTATATTTTGTAGGTATGTTCAGGGCCGCCGTCTCAAAGGCGAACCGCAGGATGTTGCTGCCGTCCAGGGCCTGGGCCACCTCCCGCTCCATGGATTTCTGGAAGACGGAGTTCACGAACAGATAGCCGCTTAAGCCGAATGCCAATGCCATGATGATGATTGTCCATAGCAAAATCTTGTTCACAAACTTCATAGTCAGATTTCCAGCCGGTAGCCTACCTTATACACTGCCACCAGATTCTCCTCCCAGCCCATCTTCCGGCGCAGTCTCTGGACATGGAGATCCAGGGTCCGGCTATCCGCCAGATATTCGTCCCCCCACACTTTTTCATAGAGATTTTCCCGAAAAAGGGCTATGTTCTTGTTGCTGATGAACAGCACCAGCAGGCCGTATTCCTTATTCGTAAGTATGACCGGTTTCCCCGCTTTCGTCACCTTTCTGGCCTCTGTGTCCACCACCACGTCCCCGGCCGTCAGCAGGACCTCCGTCTTGTTGTAGCGGCGCAGCACCACCTCTACCCTGGCCACCAGCTCCACCACGTCAAAGGGCTTCACCAGATAGTCCTCCGCTCCCAGCTTCAGGCCCTTTACCCTGTCCTTGACTTCATGTTTTGCCGTAATAAATATAACGGGAATCCGTAATGGCCTGATATATTCCATGATATCGAAGCCATCCGCCCCGGGAAGCATGATATCCAGGAGAATCAGGTCAAAGTTCTCCGATTCAATCATGTCAAGGGCCTCTAATCCGTCCTGCACGGTCTTGCAGTGGTATCCCGCCGCCGACAGGTTAATGTCTATCAAGTCGCAGATGGACTTTTCATCGTCTACAATCAGTATCTTAATCATTCCTCTTTAGGCCACCCCCAGTATTCTCTAATAATCCCTATCAGCTCATCCATGGTATCCTCCGGGCCGCACTGATAGATTTCCCCGAAATTCTTTTCCGCCTCGAACCCGTCCGTGCGCTGATAATATATGTCGCATTTCGTGTCAATGAGCAGTTCTCCGTCCGCGCCGGCGTAGCTGTATCTGGCCAGCACCACCACGTCCTTCATCCCGTCCCCGTCCATGTCCCGGCAGACCAGGCCTTTCAGGGCGTAGAGATTGTCGTAGTCCTCCATGGGCTGGAAGCTCCAGACAATATCCCCCTGGGCGTTCACCAGGTAGATCATGAACACATCGTAATCCGCCATGCTTATGAAGCCCGGGACCACCAGGAGGCTCCCCTGTTTCTCGAAGTCCACCGTATAGCTGTGCTCCTGCACCAGATGAAAACCGTGCTCCAGCAGCTCCTCCAATGTAGTGGCCGTGTAGAGGATTTCCGTGGAATTGCCCTCCCCTACATAGGAGGCGATGAAGTCCGCGCTCTTATTCATACTGAAGCGGTTTATCTTGTCCGAGATCCGCCAGTCACGGTAGAAGTCCCCGTCCCGCTGAAACAGCACGTCCCCTACCCTGTAGCTTTTGCCCGCGTAGTCCCCGGTGTCGTTCTGGCATATGGTAATCAGCACGATGTCCGTGAGGCCGTCGTGATCCAGTTCCTGAAAGGACACGGATTCCAGGCTCTTCGTGGGCTGCTCCAGCTGTCCCGGATATTTGTGGTTGGTCTCCAGCTGGTTCGTCTTGAACAGCACGTCTCCGCCGCCGTCCACGATCAGCACCGCCAGTCTGTGGTACTCCTTGTGCATGATGGCCACCAGCTCCACTTCCTCCGGGCCGAAAGTCTCCAGCTGCACCGGGAAACGCTGCTCCTCTATAATTTCATATCCCGCGGCCTCCGCGTCCTCCAGGGAGCCGATGGACTCAAAAGCGCTCTGATAGGCCTCGTACTGCTGCACCAGAAGCGCGATTGTCTCATTCTGGGCCAGAACCTTTGCCGGATAAGCCAGACACCCTGTACAGAATAAAATGAATACAACTGTAATCAATATCCGCTTTTTCCCCACTGGAAGTTCCTCCTCCAAATTCATTATCTGAATATGGTGTCATCATAACCCGTTCTTGCATCATTTTGGCTACAAAACGCAGCTTTCTTTGGCAGTTCGGCTCCCTCCGCGCCGCATTCCGTATCCCAAATGCTCCTCCTTTTCCGCTTACGTAAATTATACCTCCATTCCATGGATATGCGCAAGTATGCATGGAGGAAATTCATTTGTAAAGCCTTTACACACTTTCGCAAATCTGCTATGATGAAACTGTCACAAAAGCCAGAAAAGGAGGGGGCATATGAGCGAAAAAGAAATGCTGCAAAGAAATGCACAAGAAAAGAGTGATTCATTATGAAAAAAGATTTGACACAGGGAAATGTAACCAAAAACATGCTGCTGTTCGCAGGCCCGATGATACTGGGGAACCTGCTGCAGCAGTTTTATAATATCGCGGACTCTCTTATCGTAGGCCGCTTCCTGGGCCCGGACGCCCTGGCAGCGGTGGGGTCAGCCTATACCCTGATGACCTTTCTGACTTCCATCCTCATCGGCATGTGCATGGGCAGCGGGGCTCTGTTCTCCTATTATTTCGGCCGAAAGGAAGAGGGGCGCATGAAAAGCTGTATGCAGCAGTCTTTCCTGCTCATCGGCGGGGCCACCGTCGCCCTGAACCTGCTGGTGATGCTGCTTAGCAGGCCTATTCTGCGCCTGCTGCAGATTCCGGCGGAGCTGATGGAAATGATGCATACCTATGTATGGATCATCTTCACGGGCCTCATCTTCGTCTTCCTATATAATTACTTCGCCTACCTGCTGCGGGCCGTGGGCAATTCCGTGGTGCCCCTGTATTTTCTGGGAAGCACAGCCCTGCTGAACATCGTACTGGATCTGCTTTTCGTAATCGTATTCCACTGGGGGACAGGCGGCGCCGCGGCAGCTACGGTCATCGCCCAGGCCGTGTCCGGCACAGGGCTCATGGCCTATACCTGGATAAAAGAGCCGAACCTCCGCTTCCGCGGACAGGACGCCCCTGAAGAAAAGACTTCTATGGCCGAGATTCTGCGTTTCTCCTTTTCCTCCTCCATCCAGCAGTCTGTGATGAATTTCGGTATCCTGATGATCCAGGGACTGGTGAACAGCTTCGGAACCGTGGTGATGGCGGCTTTCGCCGCCGCCGTGAAAATCGACTCTTTCGCCTACATGCCCGCCCAGGAATTCGGCAACGCCTTTTCCCTGTTCATCTCCCAGAACCACGGCGCAGGGCGGGCTGACCGGGTGAAAGAGGGCATGAAGAATGCCCTGAAAGTGTCCATGACTTTCTGCATCGCGGTATCAATCCTAATCTTTCTCTTCGCCCGCTATCTCATGATGCTGTTCATCAGCGCCGCGGAGACGGAAATCATCTCCGTCGGCGTAGGGTATCTGCAGGTGGAGGGCGCTTTCTACTGCGGCATCGGCGTATTGTTCCTGTTATACGGTTACTACCGGGGCGTAGGCAGGCCTGAGATGTCCCTGGTCCTCACTGTCATCTCTCTGGGCACCAGAGTGCTGCTGGCCTATCTGCTGGCGCCTGTCCCGGGCATCGGTGTGATCGGCATCTGGGCTGCCATCCCCATCGGCTGGCTCCTGGCGGACATGGCGGGAATCCTTTATCTGCGAAAACCTGAAAAGGCCAGTAAGACCGGACCAAAAGCCGGATCTGACGGCGGACGGTAAAAAGGACAGCCATGGGGTGACTGTCCTTTTTAGAGAAGGTATTTCTTATGGGGTATAGCAAAAAACTATATAATGTATTGGGGGTTACAAGTATTATAATACCATCTGACCCGCCTTTTGCCAATTTCCAAAACCAACAAACTTGACAAAGAATAAGTTCTTTTTTTGTCTATTTTGTATAGGCTCATATCTCTGCCGCTTCTCCCTCTGAGAAGAGCGCCTCGAATTCCTCTCTGCCTATCCTTTCCTTTTCCAACAGCAGGTTCGCGCAGCTGTGGAGCACGGATTCTTTTGCCAGGATGATTTCCTTCGCTCTTGTATAGCACTCATCGATGATGGATTTCACTTCCCTGTCGATTTCTCCGGAAATCGCCTCACTGTGGGCCTTTGCATGCGCCAGGTCCCGGCCGATGAACACTTCATCATCATCGTCGTCATAGCAGACGATACCGATATTATCCGACATGCCGTATCTTGTCACCATACTCCTGGCCACCTTTGTCGCTCTCTTGATGTCATTGGAAGCCCCTGTGGTGATATCCTGGAAGATAAGCTCCTCTGCGATACGGCCGCCCAGGCAGACCATGATATACTGCAGCATCTGCCCCTTGCTCTGGCTCATCTCATCCTTTTCCGGCAGGGGCATGGTATAACCGCCCACGCCTGTGCCTGTAGGAATGACAGACACTGCGTATACAGGCCCTACATCCGGAAGCACATGGAACAGGATGGCATGCCCCGCCTCATGGTAAGCCGTCAGGCGCTTTTCCTTATCGGACACCACGCGGCTCTTCTTCTCCGTGCCCATGGCCGCTTTGACAAAGGCCTTTTTCACATCCTCCTCGGCCACGAATCCCCTGCCTTTTTTCGCGGCATTGATAGCCGCCTCATTCATCAGGTTCTCCAGATCCGCGCCGGTGAAACCCGCCGTAGTCTGGGCCAATTGCCTCAAATCCACATCCTCCGCGAGAGGCTTATTCTTGGAATGCACTTTCAGGATATCTTCCCTGCCGCTGACATCCGGCCTGCCCACGGCCACTTTCCTGTCAAAACGCCCGGGACGCAGGATTGCGGGATCTAAGATATCCACCCGGTTGGTAGCCGCCATGACGATGATGCCCTCGTTGACTCCAAAGCCGTCCATCTCCACCAGCAGCTGGTTCAGGGTCTGCTCCCTCTCATCGTGGCCGCCGCCCATGCCGGTGCCCCGCCTTCTGGCCACTGCGTCGATTTCATCAATGAACACGATACAGGGCGCGTTCTTCTTGGCCTCCTCGAACAAGTCCCTGACACGGGAGGCGCCTACGCCCACGAACATTTCCACGAAATCGGAGCCGGAAATACTGAAGAACGGCACCCCTGCCTCTCCGGCCACCGCCTTTGCAAGCAAGGTCTTACCGGTTCCGGGAGGGCCCTCCAGCAGCACTCCCTTGGGAATCCTGGCACCCACCTTGATGTATTTCCCGGGATCCCTGAGGAAATCCACGATTTCCTCCAGTTCCTCTTTCTCCTCCCTGAGGCCCGCCACCTGCTCAAAGGTGATGTTCTTGTCGCCCATGGACAGTTTGGCCCGGCTCTTGCCGAAGTTCATCATCTTGCCGTTGCCGCCTGCGGCATTCTGGGCGTTAATCATCATGAACAGGAAAATGCCCACCGCCAGCACAATCAGCATGGGGACCAGGGTGGTCAGCACCCAGCCCTCCCTGGGCACGTCTTTCACCACCGGATCGAAGCCGTGTTTCCGAACTAACGCCTCTGCCTCTCCGATATCCGTCACATACAGTTTCCGGTCCACACCGCCCGTAAGTTCCACGTCCAGATATCCTGTGGGCACCTCGCTATTGGGCCTGACCACCACTTCCGTGACCTTGCCCGCCTCCATGTCAGCGATGAATTGCTCCCTTGTATATTCCTCATCCGCACCGTTCAGCGAAGTCAGCAGCGCCACCCCCATCAGCAGCAGGATGATGAATAGAAAATATGAATTGAATCCTCGATTGTTCTGCCTCAACTTGCAAGCCTCCTATTTATTCCACTCTTCCAGACAGCCGTATCCCGGGCGAATGCCCGCACCTGGGCATTCGTCCGTGTGAAATCGGCCTGCAGCGCGAACTTGTTCGCGTGCGAGCCTAGAAGTTCTAAGCCTGTGTACTTTACAGGCCTGGAACTTTTTCTCACACTTCTACCACACCTATATAGGGAAGATTACGGTATCTCTGGTCATAGTCCAGGCCGTAGCCCACCACGAACTCATCTGGAATCTGAAATCCTGTATAATCCACGTCCACATCCACCACACGCCTCTCCGGCTTGTCAAGCAGCGTGCACAGACGCAGGGATTTCGGCCCTCTGTTCCGGAGCATCTCCAGCAGATAGCTCAGGGTTCTTCCGCTGTCCACGATGTCCTCCACCACCAGCACATCCTTGTCCTTAATCGCCTCGTCCAGATCCTTTACGATTTTTACCACGCCTTTGGACTCCGTGCCTCCTCCATAGCTGGACACCGCCATGAAATCCAGCGACACCGGCACCGTGATCCGCTTCGCCAGCTCGCACAGGAAGAAGCTCCCGCCTTTCAATACGCAGATCAAATGCACCTGCTTTCCCTCATAGTCCCTGCTGATCTGTTCCCCCATGGCCTGAATCCTTGCATCCACTTCTTCTTCCGGCAAAAGTACCCTAATGTGCTCCGACATCTTTCTCCTCCGTTCCGCTTCCCTGCTTTTTCAGTAGTCTCACCTGCAAAACGCGCTCTGTGTCTCCGCTTACCTTGAAATCCTCGCTGATACGCCACCCTACCAGCCACAGGATATGATTCCCAAAAGCCACCAAGCGTATCCCGTCCCGAAGCCGTCTCGGTATCTTTTCCCCGATCATGTAATCTTTCAGGGATTTGTGTACGGTCTTTCCTTTCCCGTCGGCTATGGTGAGGAAATCCCCCCGGCCCCTGGTACGGATGACTGCGCGTTCTTCCATTTTATCATAGTCGAACCATTTCGTATACCGATTTTGGGGAAGTTCTGCGGTATTTTTTATAAAAAAGGCGGAAAATTCCATTTTTCCCAACTCCCCCAAATCATAGAGGGCGGGCTTCTGAAAAAGTTCTTCCGACAGGGGCACCTCCACCGGCTGCCAGAGCTCCGCCCCATCCATCTGCGTCATCCCGCCTAATGCCCCGGTCTGCTCCCGGTCTTTTGCGCACTCCAATATTACCAGGCCATACTGCCGCCTGGCCGTGATGCCGAAAGGCAGGCTGATGCTCCTGTTGCCTTTTTTCCCAAACAGGGACAGCACATCGCGGACATGCACCGCGGAGATATCCTTTCCCGTAGGCGACAGCCGCTTTAGCAGCTCCAGCAGCATGCGCCCCTGCAGGATTCTGCGGAAACCCAGAAATGCCCCTGCATCTATCTGATACCGCATGGCATTCCGATTGCGGGTGCCTGCGCCCGCCGCCGACTGCGAATCGCTTACTCCGGGCGCAGCCTTCGCCCCCTCAGGCAGCGCCCATGCCTCTGCAGGCACTGCGCTTGTCCCTCCGGACACTGTGAATGCCTCTGCAGGCACCGTGCACCGCAGCAGCGCCTCCTCTGTCTGCTCCCGCAGATATTCCTCCGCCTCCTGCAGCTGCCCCGCCGTCCGGAGCATATGCCCCACAGCGCCTGCCACCTCCTGCTCCGCATAGGGCAGGATATGATGGCGGATGCGGTTCCTGCTGTAATCGTCCTTTTCATTGGTGCTGTCCATGCGCCACGGAATTCCCCGCTCCCGCAGATAAGCCTCCACCTCCTGCCGCTCCAGACACAGGATGGGCCGCAGGACGCTGATGCCGTCCCCATCCGCCCGCAGAGGCGCAATGCCGCTGATGCCCCGGATGCCGCTGCCCCGGAACAGGTTGAACAGCATGGTTTCCGCGTTGTCGTTGCTGTTGTGCGCCACGGCCACCTTGCGGCCGCCTATGGCCTCCGCCGCCTGCCGGAAAGCCCTGTAGCGGATTCTCCTGCCGGCATCCTCCTCGGAGCATCCCTCCTCCCGCGCCGTCCTGTGCACATCGCTTTCCGTCAGGAAAAAGGGGATGCCTTTCTCTCTGCACAGCTCTTCCACATACCCGGCGTCTTCCCCGGCATCCTGCCGCAGTCCATGATTCACATGCACCACCGCCATCGACAGAGGCACCTTTTTCCCATAGGCTGAAAGCAGTTCCAGCAGGCAGACAGAATCCGCCCCGCCGGATACGCCCGCCACGATTCTGTCCCCCGGCGAAATCATGTTATGTTCCTCTATATAGGCAAATACCTTTTTTTCCGTTTCTTCTCTGATTCCCATGCATCAAATCTTATCCCAAATCAGGAAAAAAGTCAAATGCTGCGCGGATTTTCAGGCCTCCCAGACTCCTATCACGCCTATGGTCATGTCGTCGCGGATCTTGCCCCCGCTGGCGCAGAGGGCGAGCCGCAGCAGATGTTCCGCGATTTCCCCGGGACTGTGGTCCTGTATTCCGGCAATCACGCTGCTCATCGTGTTCTCGTATTCCGCCCCGAAAGCATCCACCACACCGTCCGATACCATGATCAGGTAGTCCCCGTCCTGAAGTTTCCTCTCCACCGGAAGAACCTCCATCTGCCCGAAGATGCCCAGGGGCAGATTCCCCATGGCCACCTGCTCCACCTCCTGATTCCGTTTCAGGAAAGTGGCCGCTCCGCCCACTTTCCGCAGCTGGCAGCTGCCGCCGTACAGGTCAATGTCGCAGATGTCCAGCGTGGGATGGTTCACATCCTCCCCGGCAGCGAACAGGGCCGTATTGACCATGTTGATGGCCGCGTCGATGTCATATCCGGCCTCCAGCATCTTCTCCATCAGATCCAGGACCTGCTCGCTGTCCCGGCCTGCCCTTTCCCCCGATCCCGTGCCGTCCGAGAGCATCACTGTCACTCTGCCCTTTCCCGCGTCCACCACAGCATAGTTGTCGCCGGAGACGGTCTCGTCTTCTTTTGTGGCCTTGGCAAATCCCGTGAGCGCCAGAAATCCCGTCTCCTCCTCCAGCACGAAGCTCTGGGGATCCGTCTCCACCACATAAGGGCTGCCCGCGGCAGGAGCGAGCCTCCTGTCCAGCAAAACGGAAATCATGTCCGCCGCATCCTCCACGGATATCCTGGAACCCCTGCGGGTACTCATAGTCAGCACCACAGCCTGTCTGCCGTCCTCTCTGGGCAGATAGTGGGGGGCTTCCACTTGTATCCCCTCCTCCGCCAGAGCCTGGGTCAGCAGGCGTTTCTTTTTGCCCTCCATGGGGCTGAAAGAGAGCACCTCGCAGGCCGCCTCCGTCATAATCTTTGCCATCTCGTCCAAATGTCCGCTGATTATCTGCCTGCTCTCCCACAGCCTCCTCTGCGTCAGGACCGCCTCTCTGCCTCCAGACTCCGGCACGAATTCACGGTCATAGCTTCTGGCCAGCTCGTGAAAGCTGTCCGCATAGCTTAAGAGCCTGCGCCTGCACAGATCGGATACCTGCGCCGTCTGTAGCTCCTTTTCCTCTCTTTTCCTTCTCATCATGCCAAATCCACACCTTTCTGCTGCCGGCCAAAGCCCCTGTCAGGCTCATCGCCCCGCAGCAGAACTTATTATAGAAATTTTTTCCACGGTATTTTGTCAAAAATACGGACCTGCCCCCTTAAAGTTTTGCGACAAAAAAAGCGGCAAGCTTTCGCTCCCCGCCCATTCCTTTTTGCCGAGCCTATTTATCCTGTTTAAAAAGAATCTCATCTTCATAGACCAGGCCGAGCTTCTCTCTGGCCACATCCTCGATATATCCCTTGGTCTGGACTTCCTTGCCCAGCGCCTCGATTTCAAGGGCGCGGTTCTGCTCCGCCTCTATCTGCTCATCCAGCAGTGCGGCCTCCGCCCTCTTGACGTCAATTTTATCATGCAGTTCCGCGCTGCGCACCCCCACCAGCACCAGAATCATCACTACCACCAGCGATACCAGGAACATGCTGAAGCGGTTCTGCTGTCTTTTCCGATATGCGATTCGCCGCCTTCTTGCCATATTGCATCCCCCTCTCACGCCTTAAGATTCATTTTAAATAATTTCAGGAAATACGTCAACCTAAATCTGATTCCGCGGCGTATTTTTTTTAACCGCCGCCTGATGCGCCCCCCGGCCCTGTGGACTGCATTCCCTGTCTTCCTGCCAGCAAAGCAGAAAGGCCTGCACAGCCATTTCAGAATCCTCTTCAATAGCTCCAGAACCTTTCCCAGCAAAAGAGAGGTATATTTCACGAACAGGGGACTGACGATTTTTTTATAGAAGAACATCCCTGTCAGCGCTCCCAGGACGGCGAACCATCTGAGCGTCCCATTGCTCTCCCGGTACATCAACAGGAATACCTCCGCCCCGCAGTACACCCAGAACGCCAGATCCTCCACAGATACAAACAGGCGCGCATGGGGCACCACCCGCCTGAAAATTCGCAGCAGATCGTACACAAAAGTGATGAAGACGCCCATGAACAGGGAGTGCATCAAAAATACATTCTCGCTTACCATAAGCTCACCGGAACAGCCTGGTCAACAGGGATTCAGCTTTCCGGCCGGCGGCACCCGCATCGGAATAGGTAAGACTGTCGATTCGCCCGTCTATGTCCACCTCGCCTTTTTCCAGGGTCAGCCGGCTGACGTGCAGCTCGTCTCCCTTTATCATCAGCATTCCCTGCTCTGTCTCCAGAAGAATTTCATGAATATCAAAAGAAAGCACATCGTTCACGCCGCCTATGACGCAGCCCCTCCGATTGGTCATGGCCACCTTGTGCATGCGTCCGCTTCCGCTTAAATCTTCCATACGCCAACCCCTCCCCACAGAACCTGAATCCTGTTTTCTGTCATCTGAATACAGTATATGAGGGAGCATGGCAGGATAGAACCTTACAGGTAGCGGAAAAGCTCTGCCGCCGCTTCCTTTTTCACAGTCTCCTGTACATCCAGCACCTCCACCTTTACCTCCCTGTTGCCGAAAGATATGGTGATGACATCGCCCTGCCTCACCTCCGCGGAGGCTTTCGCCACCTTGTCGTTTATCATCACGCGCCCGCTGTCGCAGGCCTCGTTGGCCACGGTGCGCCGCTTAATCAGTCTGGACACTTTCAGATACTTATCCAATCTCATGAATCTACGCCTTTCCTTTCATTCCTTTCCGTCATCCGTAAGTACGCAAAAAGCCCGGAGCGCATCTCGACCGGGCTTTGTGACTCATCACATTTTAAATGATGTTATTACTCGTTCACGACATCCTTTAAAGCCTTGCCAGCCTTAAACTTAGGAGCCTTGGAAGCAGCAATCGGCATGGGCTCGTTGGTCTGCGGATTCCTGCCCTCTCTGGCCTTTCTCTCCACTACCTCAAAAGTCCCGAAGCCAACCAGCTGAACTTTCTCACCTTTCTTCAGTTCGTCAGCAACCACATCTGTGAAAGCCTTCAAAGCCTTTTCAGCGTCCTTTTTGGAAATTCCAGCCTGCTCAGCAATTGCTGCGGTCAATTCAGTTTTGTTCATATTGAACTCCTCCTATAATGAGTTTCTTTGTTAATGTACATTTCTAAGTTATCCCTCTGAAACGTCTATACATATATATATCTGGTTTTCTCAGGTTTGTCAAGGCATTTTCTGCAAATATTCCATCATATTCAATCACTTTCCTGATCTTTCAGTCTCTGTCATTCAGTCTGCGGCTGAAGAGCCTGCATCCGCAGAACTTTCAGATGAGCTGCCTCTCTCTGAAGAGCTTCCGGATTCCCCGGAAGATGAGCCGCTCTCCGAAGAGCTTCCGGACTCTGTGGCATATTTGGCCAGGTCCGCAAAAGCGAAAGAAATATCCTTTTCCTCATTGTCGATCTGAACGGTGTAGCTCTTGGTCTCATAGCCCGTCATCCGCAGGATGATGATATGGGATCCCTCCACTTTCTTGAAACTGCAGGGGGCGATTCCCACATAGCTCCCGTCCAGGTATACCTCCACACCCTCCGGAGCATCTATATATACCTTATAATAGTCCGTGATGATATCGGCAGAAGACTCCGTGCTGCTCTCGCCATCTGACGACTCCTCCCCGGCGCTGCCGTCCACCGGCTCCAAAGTAAGGTCATAGGCCAGGGACTCCTGGGCTACCCGGATGTACTGGGTGATGGACTGATATCCGTCCGCCCGGGCAATCAGCTGATGCAGGCCGTACTCCAGCGTCTGAGGCACGGATACATCCACCACTGCGCCGTCCACGTACAATTCCGCGCCGGAAGGCTTCACAGAGAAGAGGACTGTGCCCGTCTGGGGCTCGGGTATCTCCAAATCACCGATATCCAGCACCGTCTCCTCATTGCGGCCTATCTGCACGCTCTTGACGCCGCCACCGCCCTTGTGGGAAATATTCACCTGATACTCCCCCTCCGGCACCAGCAGCAGCATGTCCTCCGTAATCCGCTGTATGACAGACTGTCCCACCTCTATCCAGCCTCCTACGAATTTCTCGTCGCCCTCAAGGCGCAGATAGCCGTGGCCCTTTTCCACTTTCACGCTTAATACCTGGTTCCCGATGCCCTGAAAGCTCAGCACATCCGCAGCATTCAGGTCCATCAGCTCGATGTTCATGCCCTCCGACAGGTACTGGGTATTTTCCGTGAGCTTATAGGTATCCTCGCCGATGCTCACCTCTCCTCTGGCCGGATTCATCTCATAGCGCGTCACATCTTTGTTGATCCAGCTTTTCTCCGACTGCCGCATGCTGGTCAGATGCTTCTTCGACTTTAGGAAAGTCACATCCACGATGTCGCCCTTTTCTATCTGGCTGATGGAAACCGCATCGCCGTATTTATCATAGAGTTTGGTGGTGCCGTCCATGGAAAGCGTATAATTCTTTCCCAGTTCCAGATTCCGGAAAGTCACCGTGTTCTCCTCGCTGTCCCTGTCCACCAGAATGGCCGTGTCCGCCGAGTCGTAACTCTCGGGCCCCGGCACCACGAAGCCTGTGTCCACCCGCTCCGGCTGGGATCCGCTTTCTTTCCCTGCCCCCATAAAAGGCGCTGCGCAGGCAGAAAATGACAATGCTGTCATAATAATGGCAGCTGCCGCTCTCCGCCTGCTCCATGTTCCTGTTCTTCTGTCCCGCATTTTATCTCCATCTCTCTTCACGTACATATATCCTCTTTCGTCCGCCCTGCCCGCAGACTATTACCGCAGTCTGCCCACACGGCGGAATACCTCATCCAGAAAATGCTGCTTTTCTTTCTCCTGGGCGATGACCCGCTCCAGCTTTTCCTGATTCTTGCCGGGAATCCATGCTTTCCCGGAATTATAATAGAAATTCACGATTTTCCAGAATTTCTCCGGGTAGGCCAGCCTGTAATACAGGTCGATCCAGCTTCTGGCCGATATGGGGCGTTCTTTCTCGTAAGCCGCAAGCAGCTCCTCCCCTAAGCCTACGGACCAGTTGCTCTTTTCCAGAAGCTTTCGCAGCAGCAGATACAGATCCCGGATAGGATCGTCGCACATACATTTTTCAAAATTCACCACGAACCAGCCGTTCATCCCAAGCAAAATGTTGTGATACTGATAATCTCCATGGCAGAGGACTGCCCTGTCCGCCTTCCGGGCAGACTGCCGGCGCTGTGTGTCCGCTTCGAATGACCGGCAGTATTCCCGCCACTGCTCCGTCACGGCAAAGGCCTGCTCCAGAAAAGGATCGAAAGCTTTCCGCAGGCTGGTCTCGAACCAGCTCTTCTGGCCCTTCTGCTGCAGGTACTTGCGCACCCGCTTCAATTCCTTATTGTGTTTATCATACTCCTTTTCCGGGGAAAAAGCCACTGGAAGATTCGGCATATCGGCCGGAAGCTCCATGCTCCCGTGAAGCCTGGCCAGGAGACGCACCGCCTCGGCGCACTCACGGCTGTCATGGACATTGCACTCCCTGCCCTCCTGCCATGTCTTCAGCACATATCCCGTACCGTCCATGTCCTTGACCAACAGCGAGCCCTCCCTGTCAGGTATGATACTTTCCACCCGCACCAGCCCCGCCTGAGCTATCTGCTTCAGCAGTCTGTCCTGAAGGCCGATTCTGTCATAGCTTCCCGAATATTCCTTGAAAATCAGACATCCTCTGTCGGTGTCGCACACAATGGCGCCACGGCCCTTTCTGGTGCGGAGCACCTCGATTTCATACTGTTCCAGCAACTCAACTGCCCTGTCGTTCACTACCGTCCCCTCCTGATTGGTTTCTTAGGAACCGATTGCCGTTCCTTATCGCCGTCCTGTGGTCAGTTCGGTTTATAACCTATCATATGAGAAGATTTCTGAAAGTATGAAGCGTGAGGGGATTTTCTATGCGGCAATTCATTGATTATTTGCCGCGGAAGCCTTCTTCAGCCGCTTTCGCCAGCAGCCACTCTTTCGTATTGCGGGCCGGATCCTCCAGTACCAGTTCCAGAAGCTGTTTCAGAGCCTCTCCCAGCTCTTTGCCCGGTTTCCAGCCTGCGGCTATCAGATCGGAGCCTGACACGGCAAGCGTCTTTAGGGATACGCACTGATTCTTTTCTAAGATTTCTTTATAAAGCCCCTGCCATTTCTCCAGCATATCCAGTTTCTCCCGGCGCAGGTACGTGCTCTGGGCCAGGATGTCCGCCCGCTTCACCGCAAAGAGCGCCGGAAAGGCGTCCTCGCCGATTCGGTTCATGGCCCTGCGGGCCAGACGGATGTCGATATCCATGCCGTTGCCATAATCATGATACTGCACCAGCCTGCACACCTTGCGGATGGTATCATTGTCGAATTTCAGCCGCCGGAGGATTTTCTCCGCCATCCTGGCCCCCACTGCCGCATGGCCGTGGAAATGGTTCTGTCCCTTTTCGTCCAGAGTC
Organism: Acetatifactor aquisgranensis; assembly: GCF_943193215.1. Classification (NCBI taxonomy): domain Bacteria; kingdom Bacillati; phylum Bacillota; class Clostridia; order Lachnospirales; family Lachnospiraceae; genus Acetatifactor; species Acetatifactor aquisgranensis. The sequence continues at coordinate 52,654 of NZ_CALPDH010000028.1, forward strand.
ATGACGGCAGGCTTTCCGATGTCGTGCAGCAGCATGGCCAGCCGCAGCACGCTGTCCGCCTCCACATAGCCCAGAGAATGCAGGATATGCTCCCCCACGCTGTAGCAGTGGTGGGGATGGTTCTGCGGGGTCTCACAGGCTTTGTCAAATTCCGGGAAGAACACTTTTGTGACGCCAGTGTCATATGCAATCCGCAGATAATCCGGATGGGGCGAGACCATCAGCTTTGTCAGCTCCACCTGAATCCGCTCCGCGCTGATCCGGCTTAAAGCAGGAGCCAGCTTTACGATGGCCGCAGTGGTCTCCTCCTCTAATGCATAACCCAGCTGGGCAGAAAAACGGATGGCCCGCAGAATGCGCAGAGCATCTTCCTCAAAACGCTCCTCCGCATTCCCCACACAGCGCACCGCTCCGGCTTTCAGGTCCTCCATACCGCCGAAGAGGTCCACCAGCCCCGCCGCGTCATTGTAAGCCATGGCATTGATGGTCAGGTCCCTGCGCCGCAAATCCTGCCCCAAATCGGAGGTAAAAGTCACCTCGCTGGGATGCCTGCTGTCCTCATAGGCGCCGTCGATCCGATAGGTGGTCACCTCAAAACCCTCTCCCTGCAGCATGACAGTGACAGTGCCGTGCTGAAGCCCGGTGTCGATGGTCCTTGGAAAAAGCGCCTTTACCTGCTCCGGCCTGGCTGAGGTGGTGATATCCCAGTCCCGGGGCTCTCTGCCCAGAATGGAATCCCGCACACAGCCGCCCACCACATAGGCTTCAAAGCCTGCTCGCTGAAGTGTCTCTATGATATGTTGCCCCTTTTGGGGCACTGCTATCCTTATGCCCTGTCCCACAGTCTTCCGAAACCTCCCTGCCATTTTTCATCCTGCCTTACCGGATTCCCTGTCAGCCTTTCATATGCCTCTTCTTATTCCGCCAGCAGGAAACGCTCTATAACCTGCACCAGCCCGTCTTCGTCATTGGACGCCGTGATATAGTCCGCGGCATCTTTCACTGTCTGCCGGGCGTTCCCCATGGCCACGCCCACGCCGGCGTAGCGCATCATGGAAATATCGTTGAAACCGTCCCCGCAGCAGATTACGTCCTCTCTGGCAATGCCGATATGCTCCATCAGCCTGCGCAGGGAATCCCCCTTGTCCACGCCCCTGGGCACGATTTCGATGAAATAGGGCTCGGAGCGGTAAATTGCCAGCATGTCCCCATACAGAGCCTGCAGCTTTTTCTCCAGTTCCGCCGCTCTTTCGCTCTCTGCCGTCATGAAACATTTGTAAATGTCAAAATCCACGAAAGCCGGGAAATCCTCCACATGCCTTACAGGCATCCCATTGATACGGGCCTCCCGGGACACGTATCCGTCCGGCTCAAAGGCAGAGATGACCGTGTCCTCCAAATGGGTGGCCAGACCGCAGCGATTCTTTGCCGCGAACTCATACAGGCCGGGCACCGCCGCCAGAGGCAGGGGATTCGCGCAGATTACCTCCTCAGTGCCGCAGGCCATGACCCGGGCTCCGTTGTGGGAGAGCAGGTAGCCGCCGTACTTTTTCAGTTCCAGCTCGCTCTCATACCGGCGCATGCCAAAATCCGGACGGCCGGAGGCAAGGACGCACTTATGCCCTTTCTCCAGAGCGGCAAAGATGGCGGCCTTTGTGGCGGGACTGATTTCTTTTCCGGAATTCGTAAGCGTACCGTCGATGTCCAGTACCAGCGCTTTCCTTTTCATGCCTTTGTCCTCCCATTTCCGTAATCTGGCGGTTTCCTCCACAGAAGCTTTCCCATCTAAGAAAGGCGGTGAGAACCCCCACCGCCCATCCAGATACTTGATTTATTCCGCGGAATCTTCCGCTCCGGCATCCTCTTCGCCTCCGGAGGCCTCGGAACTTTCCGAATCCTCAGATCCAACCGCGCTTTCCGAAGAGCCCTCGTCCTCCGAGCCTGCTCCCTCTTCCGATGCCGCCTCAGAGGATTCCTGCGCAGCGGCCTCTTCCTCCGCCTGCACTTTCAGGTAATTCAGGTTCCCTTTCGGATCGTCCACCGTGCCTTCAGCCATAAGGCCGTCCACATACTCAGACATCCTCTGGCTGATCATGGTCTGACGGATGCTCAGAATCCACTCCGCCTCATTGGTCCCCTTATAGTACAGCACATAGGTATTTTCCTCGCCCTCAGGAGAAATGACAGCGCTGTCACCTTCCGCGCGGCCCTCTTCATGAATCCAGTCGCTCACCTCCGTGGGCAAGGAAGCAGATGTCACAGCCTCCAGCAGGCCTCCCTCCGCTGACATGGCAGCAGGGTCATTGTGCTTGTCGCAGAGCTCCGCAAAACTCTCTTCCGTAGCCGCCCCGGCTTTCCACTCATCCAGGATAGCCTGTCCGTTTTCCGCATCCGTCACAATCACACGGATATCCGCGGCAAGCGTCTCGTCCAGATAGCGGCCCGCGAATTCCACCGCATAATAACGATGGCTGGAGGAATCCTCGATTACAGTGGAATCGCCGGCTTTCCTCTCCTCATCGAACAGCCAGTCCTGGAGCAGATAAGTAGCCGTACTCCTGCGCACATTCTCCCGCAGTTCGCCGTCTGTCTTCACCGTCTTCACGACTCTGTCCGCCTGCTCTTTGGCTTCGGCCATGGCAGCTTCAATCTCTGCCTCGGAGGGCTGGTATGCCTGCTCTTCTCCCTCCGCTCCATCCTCCGCAGCCTCATCCTCTGTCTCCTCCACGGGATCCGCCAGTTCCGTAGGCTCCGTGGGAAGTTCCGCATCCACGGTGGTCACATAGTAATCCACGGAATCATAAGTCGCCTTATTCTCCTCATAATAAGCCTGAATCTCCTCCGCGGAAGGAGTCTGGCGCCCGGACAGCTCGTCATAGTATCCCGCCACGTACAGGGACTCTTCCACATAGGGCTTCAGCCTTGCCAAAGTAGCGTAAGGGCCGTACAGCTCTTTCACATAATTCTTCACCGTGGTTCCGTTCTCGGAGGCCGCGGCTTCCAGGGATTCCGAATATCTGGCGTAATCCTCCGCCGTATCGTAGGTAAATCCCTCCGCCCTTGCCTGGGCTGACAGGCTCTTGTTCCGAATCATGTTCTCTACCGCCAGCTGCTGGAAATAGTCTCCCCAGGTGAGGGTCTCCGAATACATCTGGGAGGAGAAATCGCTGGCAGGGTCTATCCCCATCATATAAAGATAATAGCCGTACTGGCTCAGATAGCTGCTGACAGCCATATTATACTCATAGTCGAATTCCACCCTGGATATGTTCTCTCCATTTATCTTCACATAGTTCCCATGCACTGTAAGATAATTCCGGATAGGGAAAGATGCCACCAGACACACCAGCGCCGCCACGATCACGATGCCTATGATATTGTCCCTGCGTCTGCTCTTTTCCGCCCTCTCTTTCTCTTCCTTTCTCCGCTGCATCTTCAGATCGTATTTGGTCACCACTTTCTCCGGCGCCTGATCTGTATTCTGCGTCTGTTTTTTAGACATGCCGAATGTCTCCTTTCTGATTTATCGTTCCGCTGTCTTTCACACCGACTTATTGTACATTATTCTTCGCAAAAAAGAAAGCTATTTCACATATTTTTCAAGCTTTTCCACAATATTTTTCATGCAGCCGTCCTCAAAGGGGCTCATCAGGCCCGCATCTTTTACCATATTGGTGAAGAAATCGCTGGCGGAAAGCCTGCACAGCTTCAGATAACTCTCCCATGCCCCCCGGAAATCCGCGTCCATCTTCACCTTGTACTGCAGCGCGCAGCTCTGGGCCAGACAGTAGTCGATATAGTAGAAAGGAGAGGTATAAATATGCTGCTGCTTCTGCCAGAAGCCGCCCTTTCCGAAGAAAGCGTCATCACCGTAATCCTGATGAGGCCTGTACTCCCGCTCCAGTTCAAGCCATGCGGCATGCCGCTGATCCGGAGTCATGTCCGGATTTTCGTAGACGATGTGCTGGAATTCGTCCACCATGCATCCATAGGGGATGAACGCCGCCGCGTCCTCCAGATGCATCTCAATATAATCCCGGGCCCGGTCTCCGAAGAAAAGCGGCATCCAGTCCTGCGTGAAGAACTCCATGGACATAGAATGAATCTCCGCCGTCTCCATGGTGATATCGGCATGCTCTCTGACAGGATCCTTGCCGGAGAGCCACCCCTGGAACGCGTGGCCGCACTCATGGGTGATGACATCCACGTCTCCGCTGGTGCCGTTGAAATTGGCGAACACGAAAGGAGCCTCGTACACCGGCATATAGGTCATATAGCCGCCTGCCCGCTTGGTCTTTCGCCCGAGCACGTCAAACAGTTCATTTTCCATCATAAAATCGTAGAATTCCTTTGTCTGGGGGGAGAGCTCGCTGTACATCTTCCGCCCTGCCTCCAGAATCTCGTCCGGCGTACCGAAAGGCGCGGGATTCCCCTCCTTGAAGTACACCGCCGTGTCGATGTAACTGAGCTTCTCGAGTCCCAGCCTCTGCCGCCTGCGCTCATGGAGCTTCTCCGCAAAGGGGACGAAGTCCTCCTTGACCTGCCTGCGGAAATTCTCCACCTCCCGGCGCCCGTAGCAGTTGCGGTTCATGCGGTAATAGCCAAGCTCCAGGTAATTTTCATATCCCATGGCCTTAGCCTGGGCTGTGCGGTTCTTCACTAGCTTGTCGTATATTTCGTCCAGCGCCCGGGCATTGGCGGCGAAGAAATCGCTCTGGGCTTTCCATGCGGCGGCGCGGATATTCCTGTCCTTGTGCACCGTATAGGGACGCAGCAGGGAAAGGTTCAGTACCTGTCCGTCAAAGGGAATCTTTGCGTTTGCGATCAGCTTGCTGTACTCGGTGGTCAGATTGTTCTCTTCCTGCATCAGGGGAATCAGCTTCTCGTCCATGGCTTTCTGGGCGATCTCCATGTTTTTGAAAGCCACGGGGCCGATTTTCTCCACCAGCTTGTCCCGATAGGGAGACGCGTAGAGCTTCTTTTCATATTCCAGTATCAGGTTGTGGTAAACGGGGGATTTCTCATTATAATACTCATGCTCCGCATTGTAGAACTCATCTGTGGTGTCCACGTCATAGCGGATGTGGGCGATGGTCATCCGGGTGCTGACCTGGTCTGTCAGGGCATAGTATTTCCGGTGGACGGCGAACTGCTCCTCCCCGTCTTTTGCCTTGTCGAACTCTTCCATGAGAGCCCGCATCTGTCTCTCCACTTCGTCAAAATCCACGCGCTCATAGGGCATATCCTTGAATTTCATTTTGCTTCCTCTCTCTTCTTTTCCTTTTTCTCCGCTTGTCCGCACGTTCCGGACACGGCTGCCATTGTTCCCATCGTGCCATAATCCCGATTACTCCGCGCACATGGACGCAAAAGCTGGCACAATGCCCTTCTGGATCAATATTATATCAGATTCCGCAGCTTTTTCAAGCTATTTGCATTCGTCCGGCCGCCAATCACAAAATATCAAAGGATCCTTGTTAAAATTGACTAAATTTTTTATAAAAATTTTAAGACCTGTCTCTTGCGAATTAAATATACAAATGCTAAAATAGATACGATTTATCTTACATATTATTTTATAAATGAGTCGGAGGTAAAAAACATGTTTGAAGAGTTAAAGAAACGAACTCTAAAAGGCACCCTTGTCTGGTCCATCATCTTGATTCTGGCGGGTCTTGGACTGGCAGGCTGGAATGCCATGGATGCATTCTATGTAGTCACCGGTTATGTGGATTTCACCACCCTCGCCCCTGATGAAATCGGCAGCCAGGTGGTAAAGCTTGACATGACTGACAATTTCGGATGCTATCTGGAGCAGTATTCTAAGAACACGAAGACCAATGCCACCACTACTACGGATTTGTATTATATCATCTGGACCGGTGATGAAAATTCCACTGACTGGCGCTTTATGTCCATCAAGGTTCCCGCCAGATATGAGAGCCAGCTGGAGGCCATGGCCGAGACCACCGCGGCAGGCGGCACGTCCGATCCTATCACTTTCTATGGCAAGATTAAGAAGCTGGACAGCGAAGAGCTGTATTATTTCAAGGATTATTTCAAGGATGCTGACTGGACGGATGAGGATATCGAGGAAAGCACGCTTCCTTATTACATTGACAGCTTTGCTTTCTCCCCTGCGCTTTCCGGCGGCTTTTATGTAATCCTGTTCGGAGCGGGAGTCATCATTCTGATTTACGGCATCTATCGGATTGCCAGCGCGGCCAGCGGCGGCGCACTGAAGAAGCTGCACAAGGACATTGCCGACGCAGGTTTCACCGAGGCCTCCGTCGAGTCCGACTACCAAAATGCCAAGGCCTTTGACAAGAAAGGAACCCTTAAAGTCGGAAAGCTGATGACCTATTATACAGCCGGATCCATCCCCAGAGCCGTTCCCAACAACAAGATCATGTGGGCCTACCAGAATACCGTGACCCACCGCACCAACGGCGTCAAGACGGGCACCACCTACAATGTGATGGTATTCGGCGAGACCGCGCCGAAAGGGCTCACTTTCTCTGTGGCCAACGAGGCTGTGGCCCAGGATATGCTGAACTATTACCATGCTACACTGCCCTGGGTAGTAGTCGGCTATTCCGATGAGCTGAAGAAACTCTACAACAAGGACCGCGCACAGTTCCTTGGGCTGCGCTACAATACCTGCGAGCATACGGCAGTGGATCCCGCCGACGCGGCATCCGCTATTGACGGACAGCAGTAAAAGGAACTGAATCAGCTCCTGCCAAAAAATCATAAACACGCAAAACTCCGGGTGGTCTGCCTGATGGCGGATTCCCCGGAGTTTTTATGTCCGTCGCTATATTGCACGGTGCCGATTCCCTACAAGAGCTCCGCAAAGGCAGTGTCATAGGGCGCCAGCGTCACAGTCTTTATGCCGGCCTCTGTGGGAATAGAGGTGATCTGCTCCCTGTCGCTGTTGTTGATGATGACCAGTTTCCCGCTCTCAGGGTAATAGGCGCATTCCGTGTACAGATTGTCGGTCATGTACAGGCCGTCGGTTCCCTCGCCTCCGGCATAGCGGATCAGCTGATAGAGCATGCGGGTGTTTTCCAGGCTCATCCGGAAAGAGGCCAGATAGATGCCTTTCCCTTTCCCGAACCCGTTGACGCAGACCAGAGGCAGACTGGTGCCATCGGCCAGGCTGCCGTCGTGCACTTCGGCCGCTTTGAGGACTTTGGCTTTGCCGTCCGTCAGGTACAGATGCTCCTTGGCGGCCACTGTAGCGCCGACAGGCAGAATCCCCTCCTCATCCTCCGCCTCAAAGCTCCATCTGCCATGGCATACTTTTGAGCCTGTATCCTCGTCGATTCCCAGCACGTGGGCCATGCGGAAGTAAGTGTCATAGCCTTCCACGGCGGAGGGTTCGTTCACGCCCAGGAACGTTCCGCCCTCCCACACCCATTTTGTCAGAATCGTCACCACATCCTCGTCCTTCCAGTCTCCCCCGCCGCTCCAGGCGCTGCCCGCCCGGCCCGCGTTGATGACCACGTCCACATCGGCCAGCGCTCCGTCCCGCACGTCCTGGAAAGAAATGAACTTTACCTCCACCGGCAGGCCGGAGAGGGCTTCGTTGATATGGATCAGGTCATGCATGTAGGTCTCATGGAAATGCCCGGACAGAGTCCAGGAGCGCAGCGCTCCCCAGCTGTGGAGGACTGCCACTTTCGTCCGAATGGTGTAAGGCTTTCCCGCGTCATGGAAAGAGCGGATGAGCCGGAATTCATCGGATACCTTTTCGATATAATCGCAGAAATCCGGGAAGCCCTCCACCAGATGGAGATATCCCCCCAGCCCTATCCTGTCGATTTTCGCCCGCAGGAGCGCCCTTCGCACGCTGTTCCAGTATTTCTTCGCGTCCAGGGCGGGATCGCCTCCCTCCGTAAAGGTGGGCGCGCCGCCCAGCCCCACCGGGAACAGGTAAGGGTGCAGCCGCAGCTCATGGACAGGCACATCCACACCGGCGCAGAGCCTTGCCTCATAGCCGGAAAAGACGCATTTAATCAGGCCGTCAAAGCCGAATTCCCGGAATCTTCCATTGTAGGGTTCCACGCCTACCCAGCTGTCATCATAGAACACATAGGCTTTCTTGCCGTATGCGTGCACCAGATCGATAAGCTTTTTCCCGAAAGAAATCACGAAATCATTGACGAAATCCATCCAGTCGGCCTTTTTTCCGGTGCCAGGCATATGGGTCACATGGAGCTTGTTTTGGTTGATGAAATCCTCCGCCGTCATGCGGTATCCGTAAATCTTCTCAAACTCGTCCAGGGCCAGTGCGCTGACGGTATAGTCGTAGGAGCCCCAGTCCGAGAACAGACTGCGGTTCCTCTCGCTGCTGCCCCAGATCCACACGAAATTGTAGAACATGGAAGTAAAACGCACCACCGTAGTGTCGGGATGGGTCTCGCACCAGTTCTTCATCCACCCCAGCAGATACTCCCGGGTCTCGGGATATCTGGGGTCGATCTGCATCAGATGCTCCTTGTCCCAGTGGTTGGTGGTGTGGTTGTACATGGAGATTTCTTCCCAGATGCGGTAGGCCAGAAAGCTCACCGTGTATTTGTGGAAAGGCACCGCCCGCTTTACCGTCACGGTTCCCGCGGACTTGTCATAGGCCCAGCGTTCATTATCCAGTTTTGTATTATTCGTCCTGTCGTACACTTCCCAATACCGGAAAGCCGCCTCTGTGTCATTGACGGCGAACTGCTCCCGGAAAAAGCTCTCCATCAGAGAAATGGTCAGCTCTTCCCCCTCCGCCACTGCCGCCGGAGTGCAGAGAAAAGTCTGCTGAAGCTTGTCCCTGTTCTTTTTAGCCCACTCATTATGATCCCGGATGATGCAGATGGTGGAATAGATGCCGTACCCGGCGTGGACGATTTCCTCCGACAGCACAGTGCCGTCGCTGTCCCGGATCACATCTGCCCCCCATTTCCGGGCCATCTGTAGTGTAAGCTCCTCATACCCGGACTCGCCGGGAAGCGTAAAGCCGCCGCTTTGTTTTGCCATACTGTTTTCTCCTATATTATACTGCTCAACAGTTCAAATTTCCGAGTAACCTGGCTGTATAACGTCAGCCATATACGTTTCACCGTACGGAAAATTCCGGCGTTATGCAGTATAGCCACCGCTTGTATCCGTTCGTTTCATACCTGCCCCGGATTGATGCCCTTACAGAATATCCGCCTGGCCGGGATCTGCATCCGCAGATTCCGCAGACGCCATCGGGCCGGGCATCCTTCCGGTATCATCAGGCTCCGCCCAGAATCGCTTTCTCCAGCTTACGGCACAGCGCCACGGCCTCGCCTTTTTTCAGCGCCCTGTCCAGCTGTCCGCTGCCGTCTGCCGGCAGCAGTCCCAGGGAGCAGGCCGCCCTCATATAAGGCTTCGCAAAGTCTCTGCACTTCTCGTCATAAATTCCGGACTCTTCCGGGGGATATTTGCCGAAATCCGGAAGCACCCTGCGGCTTTTATAGCCGTTTACCGCAAATATCAGAAACTCCTCCAGCGTCACGGCCTGCAGAGGAAAGAACTTTCCGTCCTCCACCAGCCCGGAATCGATCATGCCGTTCTGATAAGCGCATTCCACCGTTCCCGCATACCACTCATGCCCCACCACATCCCGGAACATATCATTGTATACATTGGTGGGGAAAAACCTCACCGTCTTTATCACCATGTCCAGCGCGCAGGCCCTGTCCGCAGGCTCCTCCGGATCCTCTATATCGGAGAGCAGCGCCGTCTCATCCGGGTTCGCGATATCCCCAAATATCCCGGGCTTTTTCAGCGGCACAATCCGCTCCGGCATTTTCCAGGGCCCGAATCCTTTTGTCACACAGTCCGAAAGGAAACGGTATTCCGTGCTTTTCCATGCGCTGCATACCCTCACGATTTCATCCGCCGCCAGTCCCGCCATGAAATAAGCGCCGTAGTCATTGCTGTGGGTGTAATCTCCCGGGAAAAAATAGGCCTTGGAGCCCTCCAGTCCGGCCTTTACGATGAAATCCCTGCTGCGCCCGTGCAGGTCTGCCACCGGCACGTTCTCCCGGGCCCCCACGCTGACGCAGACCGCCGCGTATTCCTCCAGCAGGTCATTGTAGGTTCCGTCATTGCCCTTCCAGGTATTTCTGGCAATAGGCGTCACCAATACCGGAAAAGCCCCCATCCCTCTGCACTCGCTGATATAGCGGAGTAGATTGCGGCGGTAGCCCTCCTGCGCTTTCAGCTCATCCAGCTTCTGGTCATTATGGGCGAACTGAATCAGCATATAATCGCCCGGCCGGATATATTGTTCCAGAATTCCGTAATGCCCCTCCTCCCGGAAACTGGCTGTGGTCAGGCCGGAATGGGCGTGATTGGATACCGCGGATCGTCACTGTCACTTTATAATTCCCCTGACGGGGCACGTCCAGCTTGAATGAAAGGGGAATCCTCCTGCGCTCCCCCAAAAAAGGCTCCCCGGCCTCTCTCTCCAGCCGCCCGATTTCCGCCTCTGAGTCCAGCCAGCACCCGAAGGCATCCTCCTCCACACAGGACAAGTCCTCATTCCGGTACCAGTATACCGTATCGAAAGCGGAATTCAGCTCCGGCAGCTGCAGCAGCGCCTGCTTTCGTCTGTTCCTTTCCGTCACAAAGCCGAAACCCTTTTCCGCTGTATACAAGTCTTCCGCCGACACATGGACGGCCCCCTGCTCCCCGCAGGCGCCGCCGTCCTCTCCGCCGAATATAAATCTACGCAAAAACATATCAGAGCGCACCGTCTTTCTCTATGGAATCGGACACCAGCAGCGTGGAGAAAAATGCCAGCGCAAGCCCCTGGCCCCAGCCCTGAATCCAGTCCCTGGAAATGCCTCTGTAGCCCTCTTTGTCCCGCATGACTGCCGTCCCCGCGGAGACATTCATCACCTTTCCGTCCTCGCTGACATTCGCGAGCAGTCCCTTGACAGCCTTGTTGATATACTTGGAGTGCAGGGGATTCCCTCTGGTCAGCATGGCAGCCGCAATTCCTGCGGAGGCGGAAATCTCCTCATAGGAATCCGGATCGTCCAGCACGGTCCTCCACAGCCCGTTCTCCGTCTGCACGGTCTTTAAGGCCGCCAGCTGTTCATTCAGGGAGCCTGCCACATCCATGTACTTCGGATACAGATAGCACTCCGGCAGAATGCCGCCCACCTGAGACAGGGTAAAGGCCGCCCAGGCATTGGCCCTGCCCCAGTAAATGCCGGACATATGGTCTTTCGCAATATTGTCATATCCATGGTAATAGAAGCCGCTGCCGGGGTTCTGGAGATATTTGATATGCCAGTAATATTGATTCAGCGCATCGTTTATCATATCCTCGTCCTGATTCATGACACCCACCCGCAGCAGCAGAAACGCCGCCATGAACAGAGTATCGCACCATGCCTGCTCAGGAAAATCATTGTTGGCGGACACCGTATGCTGCAGTACATGGTCTGCGAAACGGAGCGCATCATTGGATATGTAGGAAATCTTGCTCATCAGGATGTCTGCATATTTCTGGTCCTTTGTGGCATTGTAGAGCGTGATCAGGCAATGTCCCATGGCACAGGCATTGACAGTCCATACTCTGGGCAGCCCTAAGTCGATCAGCTCATCCACCCTGTCCTTCAGCAGATTCAGATATTCTTCTTTTCCCGTTTTCTCATAGGCTTCGCTGATGCCGTAATAGGCCACCCCGCAGGGCCAGTCCCAGGTCAGATCCATGTTCATGGTCTTTCTGACAATCCTGTCAATGATCTCTTCTATCTGCTTTTTATCATATTCCAGTCGCAGCATATTCCCTCCGTTCCGCCGCCTCCGCGGCACCTTTTATTTCTATTATAGTCTCTCACAGGAATATCAACAATTACCTAAATGATATTTTATTTTAATACAGCCTCCCGGCAAATACCGGGAGGCTGTATCTGAAGCCTTATACCGCCAAAACCTTTCATTTGATTACTGAAGCTTTGTCGTCTGCCCACTCTCAAAAGCAGCCTTTCTTTCATCGATAACTTCCTGATATCCCTGATCCAAATATTTCTGGCTCAGCTCGTCATACAACTCATCAAACTCTTCAGGATCGCACATGGTCAACTGGTCGCGGTACTCCGCATACAAATCAAAGAGCGTATTTCCATATTCTGCCACTGATTCAAGAGAAACAGCGAACAGACAGTCGGAATTAGCATATCCCTCATTCCAGATGGAAACCTGTCCATTGTAATTGGCAAGCAGCTCATCATAGAAGTCCTGAGGAAGTCCCTGAGGATTGATTGCCGCAATATCCTTCTCGATGGAGCCCAGGGTCTTAATTGCGGTAACAGCACACCAGTAGTCAACATTGTTGTTATGTCCCTGCTGCTGCTCAAGACCTGACTGATCGCCTACGGCAACAGGATTTCCATCCTCGTCATAGTTGAAATTCACACCTTCTTCACCCCAGGTCATGGTGAACAGGTTCTCTTCCTGCGCCATCCACTCCAGATACATCATAGCAGCCTTTGCCTCATCCTCAGTAGCGCTGTTGGAAAGAGCAATCATCATACCGAAGTTGGTTCCGGGCCTATAAGCATTGGATGAACCCCATGTTTCGTCCTGAATGAAAGTATCCGGGCATACAATAACACCAAGCTCCGCATCCGGGAAATTCTCATAGAAAGAATTCAGCTGCGTCATGGTAGAAGACACATAGCCTGCCCAACTGAAGGCCTTGCCGTTAATAAAGTCAGCTTCTGCCTCGGAAGCCTCTCTCAGGTAATATTCCGGGTTCTTATAGCCCTCATTATAAAGCATATTCTCCCATTTCAGGTATCTCTTCTGAGCTTCTGTGGACAGGGCGGGAATCTGGTAATCACCAGTGGTAGCCCAGATTTCCTCATCCTGAGGATAGTCCCTGTAGCCATAGTTCTGGTCAACGCCTGCACCTGCTACCTTGGAACCACTTAAAGGATACTCATGTCCGTTCTCAACCAGCTTCGCATACAGCTCAAGCAGCTCGGTATTGGTCTTGGGATACTCTTCAAAACCGGCTTCTTTCATCCAGTCTTTGCGATACCAGGTCACAAAGGTATAGGTACTGTTGCCGTAAGGCCTGTAGCCGAGCATAAGGTAATCCTCTCCTGCCAGCTTGGTATAGGCATCGTTTCCATTGTCCGCCATGGTCTGCCAGTAAGTAGGCGCAATCGTCTTGAACTGTTCCACGTCATAGGGCTGCAGATAGCCTTCTGCCTGCCAGGTAGCCAGCTTATCATAATCGTACTCCATACATATTGTAGGGAGATCCTGACCTGCAGCCAGCATGGCATAATCGTTCATAACAGCGGTACGAGTGATAGCCACATACTCTACATCAATATTGTACTTCTCGCCAAAATTCTCCTGTACCCAATTCGTCCAGTAGTTGTTCACCACATCAGAGCAGCCGTTTCCTGCATCGCCACGGTCATAAACGGGAATCTTCAGAGTGACCCTCTCCGCAAAGGGCTCCCATCCATCGATGCCTGCCGTGCCAGCCGGAGCCTCGGAGCTTTCTTCCGCGGAACTTTCTTCTGCAGAGCTTTCCTCCGGCGCTTCTTCCTCAGAACTTTCTTCCTGACTGCTCGGAGCGGATGACTCATTGCCGCTGGACGCAGGCTCGCTGCCGCATCCCGCCAGAACTCCCAATGCCATGGCTCCTGTCATTGCCACAGCCAAAACCTTTTGAAGATATTTCTTCTTCATAAAAATCTCCTCCTTTTAAAAATATATTTCAACCCATAAAACGGGTGATTCACAACATTCAACCTTTTACCGCTCCAATCATAGTGCCCTGAACGAAATATTTCTGAAGGAACGGATAAATAATGATAATCGGCACCGTGACAAACATAATGCTTGCCGCCTGCAATACCTCTGGTGCAGCCTGGCTGGCTCCGCCTGTATCTGCCAGAGAAGCCGTCTGAGCTTCCGTTGCGGATGCCACAAGTTGATAGAGTTTGTACTGAATCATCTTCAGGTCAGCAGATCTGGTATAATACATATTGTCCGCATAGGAATTCCATCTTCCTACCGCATAGAATAGGGACAATGTGGCGAGAATCGGCTTGGAAAGAGGAAGCACAATCTTCCATAAAATCTGAATATTGCTGGCTCCGTCAAGGAATGCCGACTCCTCCAGGCTGTCCGGTATGGTACTCTGGAAGAAATTCTTCATAATCAGCATATTGTAGGGCGAATAAATCAAAGGCAGAATCAACACCCACATCGTGTCCAAAATATGCAAATCCTGATACAGCAGATACGCCGGGATAATGCCCGCTCCGAAATACATGGGCACCATCAGCACAAAAGTAAAGGCCTGTTTTCCTTTCAGTCTTTTCTTGGACAAAGGATACGCCGCACAGGTGCACACCAACATGCCCAAAACCGTAAATATCAGCGTAATCCCTACGGAAAACAGCATGGAATACGTCATGGACTCATCCCCGAACACTCTCTTGAACGCGTCCAGCGTGATATCCTTAGGCCAAAAATAGACCGCCTTGGACATAACAGCTGTATTTCCTGAAATGGATTTTGCAGCCACATGGATAAAGGGGAGCACGCAGGTTGCGCACAGAATAACTACAACCGCCATCATCACAAAGTCGCTGACACGAAATTTGTTGACTGCATGCGCTCCGCCAGCTGAAGCCACTTGTTCCATGGATTTCTCCTTCTTTCTGCTCAAACCATCCACCTCCTACAACAAACCGTCTTCACCAAGCTTCTTTGCTATTCTGTCAGACATAATAACCAGAACCAGCCCAATCAGAGACTGGAACAGGTTCACCGCAGTACCCATGCTGAACTTGCCGTTATTAAGGCCCTTATTATATATGTACACAGCCAGCTGGTACTGGAAATCTTTGACCTGAGAGTTTCCGAAGGCTACCAGCCTTTCCAGATTACTTCCCATCACGCGGCCCAGATTCATAATCAGCAAGGTTACCACAGTACTCTTAATACCCGGAAGTGTAATATGCCACATTCGTTTCCAGCGATTGGCTCCGTCAATCATGGCGGCCTCATAAAGTTCACCACTGATACCAGTGATGGCCGCCAGATAAAGGATAGTTCCCCATCCCATCCCTTGCCAGACTCCAATCAACAGGTAGGTCACCGCCCAATGCCATTTCTCATTCAGAAAAGGAATCCCCTCCTCAATAATCCCTGCGTTCATCATCACTACATTGACCAGACCGCTGGATGGCTTGAACATAGTCAATGCCACGCTCCCGATAATTGCCCAGGAAAGGAAATGCGGCAAATACAGAATCGTCTGAGACACTTTCTTGAATCTGGCATAGCGAAGCTCATTCAGAATCAAAGCCAGAATAATCGGCATCGGAAATCCCACCAGCAAATCTGCCAAATTGAACACGACAGAATTTCGCACTGCCCGATGAAAGTCAGGATCCGAAAAAATCTTCTGGAAAGTCGCCATTCCAACCCATTCACTACCAGCGTATCCCTTTGCCGGCTTATAATCCATAAAAACCATTCTCAGGCCTGGATAAGCAGCGTAGCTGAATACAAAAACCATTACCAGAGGAAACAGCAGCAACAAATATAATTGCCAGTCTCTTCTCCATGCGTTTTTCCAGGTGGCTTTTGTCTGAATCTCCGCCTTGGCCTTTTTGCTTTTTGCCATACTTGACCTCCTCCACAATCTTTCGTTCCGTTGATTTGCACAGATCCATGATTGATTGTATTAATTATCATACAATCCTCTTTCCTTTTCCAATCAATATATAATGAAAACCATGCAAAAACGACCATTATCGAAAGGGGCGGATAGGCACTATTTTTCTTTTATCGCAACTTATCAAAATAATCTCTGGCAAAAATAACATGTTTTGCCGAAATATTTTAGATTGTCTTAGTATGTTTTACCTCATTTTCTGCCATAAGTCTGTCCGTGTGAAATTTCTTTTAGCACAAAAAAGTCCCTGAGTGCACGGCATTGGCAGGGGCATGTTCGTTTTTATTGAGTTTATACTTACGGATATGAAATCAGAAAACACCAGACAATAAGATATTATTATACAGACAGCGGGAGCACACAAAAAGGGCCAGCTCCGGAACCATCCGCGAGATTTCCATCCGGGCCGTCAAATCTGCCGCCAGCCTGGAGGGGAGCAGCGTGGCCAGAAAAGAGGCCGCCGACATATTATATAGGAAATTACTGACCAATCCATATTTACGCCGCGCCTTGTCGTCAAATACCTTTGACATGTACAGCTTCCCCTTTCAGGTTCAGGTTGATTTTATTACGTCAGTCTGTTACTATAAAAACAGCAATCATACAGATTTGACTAAAAATTGTTATGGAAAGTGCAATGAAACACACAAAGGAGCTTGCAATGGCCAAGTCAAAGAATTCCGTCACAGAATACCGCAATTACTATCTTCCGATGAATTTTCCCGTTCTGCTGCTCTCCGGCGAGCACTGGAGGATTTCCGATGTCCCCAGCGGACGGCAGCATTTTCACAATTGCCTGGAAATCGGCATCTGCCATTCGGACAGCGGGTATATGGAATTTTTCGGCGAACCTTTTCCTTTCAGGGCTGGAGACGTGACTGTAGTCCCCAAAAACGTGCCCCATACCACCTACAGCACGCCGGGCACCCGGAGCCATTGGACTTATATCTTCCTGGATTCCCGGGAGCTGTTCCGGCATATCCTTCCTCCCGCATGGGAAAAATTTGAATTATATACCCATACTTTTCAGGATTACCACCCGATTTTCAGCCGTGATGAGTATCCTCATATTTATACCCTGGCCACTGCCGCCGCCCGGAATATGGAAGAGCAGAAGTTCGGATATCAGTTCAGCGTCACGGGACTGCTCCTCTCCCTCTATATTGAAATCCTCAGGATTCAGCTTTTCAAATCTAATGATGCGGCCGTCACTGGCGCTGCGAATCAAAAAACGGGCACAAAGCAGGAGGCAGACTACACTCTCGTCATCGCCCCTGCCCTGGATTATATAGAAGAAAATTACATGCAGCAGTTCAGCATCAATCATCTGGCGGATTTGTGTCATTGGAGCCCCACCCACTTCCGCAGAGTCTTTCGGGAAATCATGGGCATGTCTCCTCTGGACTTCGTGAACAACACCAGGATTACCAAGGCCTGCAACCTACTGCGGAGCACGAATGATTCCATACTGAATATCTCCGGGGCAGTGGGCTTCTGCTCTCTGTCCAGCTTCAACCGCACCTTTTCCAAAGTAATGCAAGTACCCCCCCGGGATTTCCGAAAGCAGATTCAGCAGTCTGACAAGAATTCGGAATCCCAGTCCATCCTGGAATATTCCGGCTGGATGTACCCGGAAAAGTAGTTGCCACGCCGCCCGGACTTCACCATCGCCTTGTTCTTCCTTTTGGCCATGTCCATGGCCAAAGCTCTGTTCATGATAATCTTCCCCAGCAGCTCCAGTATCTGGTTATAGTGGCGCGTGATGAAAGACACGCCTTTCATGGATATCTCCTCTGATTCCTCCAGCCGCCCGGCCATGCACAGATATCTCCATAAGAGATTTGTGGATGAGATTGTAGATGCGGTGAAAGTTCTGCTGTGATTTTTTCGTCCCTCCGTAAGCAAAGAGGTTTTAAAGCGCTGTTATGGCGATGCCAAGCGCCTGCACGATGGTATCCAGCGGCATGCAGGGAGCCTGATCCTTTGCCTGCTCCGGCAGGCAGGGAACGTGGATGAAGCCTGTCCGTGTCTTCGTCCCCTCGTAATGATGCCGCAGGGTGTAGAAGAGGTCATTGCACACATAGGCTCCCGCGGAATAGGAAAGGGCGCAGGAGATGCCTTTTCCTCTGACGGCATCGGCTATCTTCCGCACCGGAACGGAGGCGAAATAGGCCGCGGGCCCCTCCGGTACCACGGGTTCGTCCATGGGCCTGTTCCCGGCATTGTCTTCCATGGAGGCATCCCGCAGGTTGATGGCCACCACCTCCGGCGTCACCGCGCTCCGCCCGCCGGCCTGCCCCACGCACAGAATCGCGTCCGGCCCCAGCTCCCGCGCCGTATCCAGCGCCCGCTCCGCGGCGGCGCCGAATACTACGGGCAACCGCAGTTTGGTCAGCTCATAGTCCCCTATAGTATCCTCCAGCCTGCTCACCGCTTCCCAGGAGGGATTTATCGTGTCCCTGCCGAAAGGCTCGAAACCTGTAATCAGTAATTTCTTTTTCATGCCTTTTCCTCCGTTTTTGCCCATACTATCATAGAAATATCCTTTTAAGCAACAGATTCTTTTTCTTTTCCTACTCCTCCTGCTTCCGGTACTGCACCGGGGTGATTCCATAATTCTTCTTGAACAGGCGGTTGAAATGCTCCACGTTCTCATAGCCCACCTCCGCGGCCACGGTCTCCACTGTCTGATCCGTCTCCCGCAGGAGGGTCCTGGCCTTCTTCATGCGCTCCTTGCGCACGGCCTCCTGGAAGGTCATGCCCGCCTTCTCCTTGATGTACTTGGACAGATAGGGCTTGGAGAGGTGAAACTCCTCGGACAGGGTGTCCAAAGTCACGTTCATATAGTCGTTCTTGATGTAGCTGATGATCTCCACAATCCGCTCTTCCCGGCCCTCCGTGATATGCTGCTCCACGGCCAGCTTGTTGGCGGCGGAGACCAGCGCGGCGATGGAGGCCTTGATAATGTCCTCGTCCACGCCCACGCCCCAGTAAAGCTTGCCGTCGCACAGAATGGCCACATAGGCCGCAGCCTTGGAGCTGGAGCCTTTGGAAATGGCGTGCTCCTCGTACACCGAGAGCTGGTAGCTGATGCCGAAGTAGGTCTTGACGGCGTTGCTCACCGCGTCCAGGCGGCCGTTTCCGCCTGCTTTGATGAGCCGGGACTCCCCGTTCTGCTCGATGGTCACCTCCGCCCGGATGCCCTTTTCCTGCCGGAAATGGCACTCGGGGATTGAAAAGACATTGTGCAGATTGATGTAGTTCTCCTCGAAAATCTCGTAGATTTCCGAAGGGTGCAGCTCCTGGTGCCGCCTGTCGGACACGCCCTTAATCAGGTACCCCACTTCCTCCTTCATGGCCGCGGGCAGGGAGAAGCCGAACTGCTGCTTCAGCACAAAGGCCACGCCGCCCTTGCCGGACACGCTGTTGATCCGGATCACATCGGACTCGTATTCGCGTCCCACATCCTCGGGATCGATGGGCAGATAGGGCACATCCCAGCGGTTCCCGCTCTTGCCCTCTTTCAGCCATGTCATGCCCTTGCTGATGGCATCCTGATGGGAGCCGGAGAATGCCGTGAACACCAAATCCCCGGCATAGGGCACTCGCTCGTGCACTTTCATGCCCGTAAAGCGCTCATAGGCCTCCCGCACCTGCATGATATTGGAAAAATCAAGCCCGCTGTCCACGCCGTGGCACATCATGTTAATCGCCACGGTGACGATGTCCACATTTCCCGTACGCTCTCCGTTGCCGAACAGAGTACCCTCCACGCGGTCTGCCCCCGCCAGGATGCCGAACTCCGCGTCGCTGACGCCACAGCCTCTGTCGTTGTGGGGATGAACGCTTAAGACCACGTTCTCGCGGTATTTCAGATGCTTGTGCATATATTCTATCTGGCAGGCAAAGACATGGGGCATGGCCACCTGCACCGTGCTGGGGAGATTGATGATGGCCTTGTGATTCGCGTCAGGCTGCCATATGTCCAGTACCGCGTTGCAGACCTCCAGCGCGTACTCCGGCTCGGTCTGGGAGAAGCTCTCCGGGCTGTATTCAAAGGTGAAATTGCCGTCCGTGGCCTCTGCCATCTCTTTCAGAAGCTTCGCGCCGTCCACCGCCAGCTGCTTGATGGCTTCCTTGTCTTTCTTGAAGACCTGTTCCCTCTGTTCTACAGATGTAGAATTATAGAGATGCACCACCGCGTGGGGAGCCCCCTTCACCGCCTCGAAGGTCTTCTTGATGATATGCTCCCTAGCCTGGGTCAGCACCTGGATGGTCACGTCGCCGGGAATCATGTCCCGCTCGATCAGGGCGCGGATGAAATTGTACTCTGTGTCGGAAGAAGCCGGGAATCCCACCTCGATTTCCTTGAATCCGATATCTACCAGAAGCTTGAAGAACTCTAGTTTATCCTCCAAAGGCATGGGATCTATCAAAGCCTGGTTGCCATCCCGCAGGTCTACGCTGCACCAGACGGGGGGCTTTTCTATGGTGTCTTTCTTTACCCAGTCGTAGGTCACCTCTGGCGGCATATGATAGGTTCTGCCGTATTTTTTGCTGATTGTGGTTTTATTCATCATTCTGTATTCCTTTCCTTTTTCGCAGCTGCGGATTCGCGTCTCGCTATAGGAAGACATATTCGTCTTATATTCTATGTCCTGTTCCCTCTTCGGCATTCCGGTCTCGAGAACCTGCGCTGTTGCTTTATACTCACGGTTCAAATGCGCTCGCGAGCATAAAAATAGTAACACAGATTTCAGCGTTCCGCAAGTGTCTTTTTAATTTTTATTATTGACTTTTTTTATTCCCATTTTCCTTTTCAGATGCATTTTTTCTGTTATATCTTTCATTCTCGCCAAATAATTATTGTCTTATTTTTATCTATTTATATGTCTTAATTTAACTTATCTTTTCCTTGAAAAACAGGGGATTATGTGGTAAAGTAGAAACATCAGATAAGTTTCCTCAAAATGGGAGTCTGCCGGAAAGCCGTCTTAGAATCCGGTTTCTGTATTTCAGCTGATTTGCATTTCAAGGCAAGGGTAATGTTCGATGCACAATTTCCAACAACAATACAGATTCGTCAGTCTTTGCCTTGCAGGGACTGCCAGCGGCATAAAGGCCTAACGATTTTCAGACGGATTCTTTCGCAAAAAGAAAGGAGGCACATTGCCATGACCTTGACACAGGAAGATCTGCTTTCCATATCCAATCTGCTGGATGTCAAAATCCAGGCAGGACTGCAGGCCGAACTGCAGCCCGTCAAAGACAGCATAAGGGATTTGCGGCTCTACATCCATTCCGAGCTTGAGTTAATCAAGAATGATATCCGCAATCTATATGCCGAACTGCAAGTAGTTAAGGATGACATCCGCAATCTATATGCTGAACTGCAAGTAGTTAAGGATGACATCCGCAATCTATATGCTGAACTGGAGGCAGTCAAGGATGACATCCGCAATCTATATGCTGAACTGGAGACAGTCAAGGATGACATCCGCAATCTATATGCTGAACTACGGGCAGTCAAGGATGATATCAGCGGTATACATGCTGAGATGCGCACCCTCAAAGACGAAGTCAGCGGCCTAAACTACCATGTGACAAAGCTTGAACTACATATCGAAAATGTCACTGACAAGAACATTCAGCTACTGGCGGAAAACTATGTACCTGCCGCCAAGCGGTATGAAAAGGCATCGGCTCAGATTGAAGCCATGCGAGCGGATATGGAAATCATCAAAAGCGCCATAGAGCACCACTCGGAGGCAATCCATAAACTGGCATAGCGCTGATTCCGCAACTCGGCAAACCGCAGTCACCCTTTCAGGCTCTTTTCCAAGAGGCGCTTTTTCAAAGAAATCTATTCATCACAATATTTTGCATCCTTTTCCGGTTTTCCCCGGTTATTCGGCATGAAAATATCCGCCGGAACACAGCGCTCCGGCGGATACCTGACTTTTCCTGTGATTGAGATTCCAGCTTAAGGCTGAGCTTTCAAATCATTGTAAACCGTCATATAGAAATTCAAAAGCTGTTGGTTCGTGGTCTCCCGACAGCGGACGATATCTCCCAGGGCCTTTGCCTTCGCCTGCCCCACGAGGTTCCCCGGCGCGCCGCAGTCACCACTGTCACCGTCGGACATCTGAGAAAGCGTCTCTATCACTTCATTCAGATAGGCCGCCTGGCTCTGAATCGCCTTTATCTGGCCAAAAACATATGCCATATCGACAACCTCTGTCATCCCGGTTTCCGTCACATTATTATTTGTCATCTCGATGTTCGTCATCTCGTTATCCTCCAAATCAATCTCCGGCGGACACGCAAGGCATATCATATTTTCTGAAAGGAAGCGTGCCCGGCCATTTTTCACAAGACCTCTGGCCCGTTTGGGATAGGTCGCTTCATATTCATTGCCCTGTTCATCTACGACAATAATGTTTTTTTCGATGGGTGTCATCCCCTTTCCATAAATAGAACAGATTTCGTGAATGCCGTTTTTTCTGATGGGTGCCTCCCCCAATCCACAATTTTAATGTAGCAAAAATACCTGTTGTTGTCAAGGTTCTACCTGCCCGCTCCACTCATAGACTACATATTCATAGTCAAAATGATATCCCAGCTTCTGCGCCAAAGCCACTGACCACAGGTTCTGGGCATCCCAGCTGGGATACCATCCCCGCTCCAGGCAGTCCAGAATCAGCTTCGCGCCGCAGATACAGGCCAGCCCTTTCCTCCTGTAGTCCGTTCTGGTGTCAATCTCAATCTCTATGCCCCCAGGGTAGCCGGAGTAGGAAGACGCCCCCGAGACCGGCTCGCCGTCTTTTAAGATTACCGCCCCCAGCCCGTGCTCCCGGTACCGGGCGTAGTCCCGGTACAGCCACACCCAGTCCCTGCACCAGGCAATCTCCCGGCAGCGATGGAACAAATCCTCGTCCATCCCCTTAAGCTCATACCCCTCCGGCAGCCCGTCCACGATGGCCTGCAGCCTCTCCCTGTCAAAGATGTCCGGCTCTTTCTTTATCGCATAGCGTACCGTCTTCCGCGCCCCGGGAACAAGGCATTCCTCCATCACCTCCGCCCAGCGTCCATCCTGCGGCACCACAATCAGGAAATCCCGCCCGCTCTGCCGCAGTCCATCCAGAACCAGTTCCCTGTCAGGCTTTCCTGCAAAAAAGCAGAAATCCCCCAGCAGGGCCATAGCGGACGCGGGAGTCTCCGCGGAGTCTCCGTAAACCTTTCCCATCACGCCCTGCAGGCAGGACCAAATCAATGTCTCCTGCCAGCCCGCGAACAGCGGCGCTGCCGTTTCCGGTTCTCTTATCTCATAAACCATTGTTTCCCTCCTAATCTTAACGGGCTCGCCGGCACGCGGTTTCTTTCCGCTGCCCGCCCTATGCGCATCGGCGCCGGCCCACTCCTTTTTATGATAACTCCATTTTAACACACTGGCATGGGGTTTTCATGATTTTTCCTACATTTTTACCAAAAATATTTTGTTTTTGAGGCGTTTTTTTACTTTACGCCATCAGAATTTGTGCTATAATCAATATTTGGTCAGGTAATCCCCGTGTGGTGCAGGATACAATACATATGGCCGGAAAAAAGAAAGGGTGACTGGACAATGGAAACCTATTACATTTTTAAGGATTTGGCAATTATCATCATATTCGCAAAGCTCTGCGGGATACTGGCCCGGAAATGCAAGGCGCCCCAAGTGGTAGGCGAAATCATCGCGGGCCTCCTGATAGGGCCCAGCGTATTAGGACTGGTACAGCAGTCGGATTTTCTGACACGGATGGCGGAAATCGGCGTGGTGCTCCTGATGTTCTCCGCAGGCCTGGAGACGAATCTGAAAGAGTTGATGAAGACAGGGCCTGTGGCGCTCCTGATCGCCTGCTCCGGCGTATTCGTGCCGCTGCTGGGCGGGTCTTTACTGTACATGGGCTTTTATGGCGTGGCTCCCTGGGGCTCGGAGGAATTTTATAAAGCCGTGTTCACCGGCGTCATCATGACAGCCACCAGCGTCAGCATCACCGTGCAGTCTCTGAAAGAGATGGGCAAACTGCAGGGAAAGGTGGGGACCACCATCTTAAGCGCCGCTATCATCGATGACGTTATCGGCATCATTGTGCTGACTTTCGTGATAGGCTTCAAGAATCCCGACTCCAACCCCGGCAGCGTGGTGTTTTCCACTGTGCTGTTCTTCATCATGGCGCTGGTGGTGGGCTTCATCGTCTACAAGGTATTCAAGAAGCTTGACGAGCGCTATCCCCACACCCAGAGGATTCCCATCCTGGGCCTTGCGCTGTGCTTTTTCTTCGCCTATGCGGCGGAGCGCTATTTCGGGATTGCGGACATCACAGGCGCCTATGTGGCAGGAATCGTCCTCTGCTCCATCCAGGACTCCTCCTACATAGACCGCAAGATGGAAGTCAGTTCCTACATCATCTTCGGGCCCGTGTTCTTCGCCAGCATCGGCCTTAAGACCAGCATCGACAATGTCAGCATGGGCATCCTGCTGTTCTCCATCGGCTTCGTGCTGGTAGCGCTGATTACCAAGATTATCGGCTGCGGGCTGATGGCCAGAATCTGCCGCTTCGGTTTCCAGGACAGCCTGAAAATCGGCGTGGGCATGATGACGCGAGGGGAGGTAGCGCTGATTGTTGCGCAGAAAGGATTGTCCGTGGGACTGCTGACGGCGGAATATTTCACGGCTGTCATCCTGCTGATCATCGTATCCAGTATCTCCACGCCAATCATCTTAAAGCTATTATACGCGAAAGATAAAAGCGTGCCGCAAAACGCCTCATAAAAGAGAGCTGCAGACTTCCTCAATAAAAAAGTGCCGTACAGCGGCACTTTTTTCCTGTTCTAGTTGCTTTTGTCCAGCAGCTTATGAATCTTCTCATGGGGATCCAGCAGCTTGGAAATGGACTCTCCCGCATTGACGGAATGGATGTAGATCGCGATGTACTTCGTGATGTCCACCTCCTTGTACCAAGGTGCGTTCCGTATCTCCTCCCGCCTGTATGACGCATTTGTGATAAATACTGCTTCCAGCACTTTCTTGTTATAGGCCTCATCGAAGCGCCCGATTCCCTCCGTGAACAACGCGAAAGTAGCTGCCGCAAAGACCCTCTTTGCTCCCTGCTTCTTGCAGTACCTGGCCACGTCCAGCATGGTGGTGCCGGAGCAGATCATATCATCCACGATGAACACATCCTTATTCTTCACGCTGGGGCCGATGTACTTGTGCACGTCCACCACATAATTGCCGCCCACCACCTTTGTCCTGGATCTGCGCTTGTAGAAAATGCCCATATCCAGCCCAAGCTCATTGGTATATTTAAAATTCCGTGTAGTCGCGCCCAAATCAGGAGAAATGAACAGGGAGTTATCCTCGGAGAACACAATGTCAGAATAATTACGTTTGATAGCTTTAATCACTTGATAAATCGGAAACAGATCGTCAAAACCATTATAGGGCACCGCGTTGGCCACCCTATTGTCGTGGACATCGAAAGCCGTAATGTTCTTCACGCCGATGTTCTCCAGCTCCCGCAGCGCCATGGCGCAGTCCAGAGATTCCCTGGATATCCGTCTGTCCTGGCGGCTGGCGTAGAGCAGGGGCGAGATCACGTTGACCCGGTATGCCTTTCCGCCGATAGCGGAGACCGTCCTCTTCAGGTTCTGGAAATGCTCATCCGGCGACATAGGTATGGTCTGGCCATACATCTGGTAGCTGCAGGAATAATTTCCCACATCCATCAGGATATATACATCCGCGCCGCGGACCGTATCCTCCAGCACCGCTTTCGCGTCGCCCGTGGAAAATCTTACAATCTGGGAATTCACTACGTGGCACTCCTCCTTGTTGTAGGTCTCCCGCAGATAGTACTCAATCTTGTCTGCCAGCTCCTCTGTTCCATACAGTGGAATCAATACGATGGGAATGGAATGGTTTGCCAGTGGGCTCATGTCTTCCTCCCTATAATGTCAAGTGATTTTCCTTAAAAAATCAAGGAATTTTAAGTTTCATATCTCAGATGAATGAGCCAA
>NZ_CALPDH010000029.1:0-73114 GCF_943193215.1 Acetatifactor aquisgranensis
TTGGCTCATTCATCTGAGATATGAAACTTAAAATTCCTTGATTTTTTAAGGAAAATCACTTGACATTATAGGGAGGAGGATTTACAGTAAAAAAAATAGTAGAGTTTCGTGGATGTTCAAAATCCACCGTTTACAATGTGATAAAAGAGTATAAAAAGAAAGAGAAAAAATGAAAGGGGGCTTCTATTTTGGAAAAATCAAACTTCTAATTTGGAAAAAATATGCTCCTATTTTGGAAAACAAAAAATGGGTGATTTGCAGAGGGCATGGTGTGGAATTTTATAGTGCTGTAAGGTTGAAACGGTTCCCAGTTCCCAAAACAGGAGCAATGATTTGGGTGAGAGAAAACATTTGTTCTTTCGCCCTTTCTTTATGTGGTGGAGAGTTATTCATAATGTTATTGGAAATAGTACCGCAGAAATGACGTTTATTTGATATATAATTGTCCTCCTCCCCTCTAAGAGTGTGATATGAGTGTACTGCTTTACATGATGATTGACAGGGGAACTTATGGATAATAAGAGTATGGGAAAAGGGTACATATGGGAATATGTAAAGTGTATTTGAAATGTGGTAATGCGTAGAAAACAGGAAAGTATATTTGAAATCTGTCACACAGAAAAATGAGGGGGGTGCATTGTGGAAGTACAGGTATATTTGAAAGATTGGAAAAGGTTTATTTTTGGGGCTTGTATTCGATTAGCCCCGGCGTTATGATTCCATTCCAAAATATTTTTAAAGGAAAGGAGTACATAAGAAATGAAGAAAGAAAAAGTGAGGAGGTATCTCAGACGTGCTGATGATTACATGGAAGAGATAGAAAGGAAAATGAGGTGCATAGATGGTACTTTGTTTTTTGTGCTGTTGGGTATGGAGAACTTTTACAGACAGGAGAATTGTTACGAGACAGGAATGATGGATACGGTCAGAACATATCTGGAAGTGTTGCGGGCTGGTGATATGGCAGAATTACATAAAACGCTTGATAAGTTGAGAAAAGTATAAGAGGTACACCCTGCTCATGGGGTGTACCCTATTGTTTCATTACATCAATTAGATTCTGTAATACAGTCAGTTGCTGTTTATTCAAGCCGGAAGTATCAAGGACAGCTTTGTCTCTGGGATAGTCTACCCCAAGGAGATAGTCTGTTGACACATGGTACAGGTTAGCAAGTTTTACAAGGGTTTCCAGTGATGGAGATATCTGTTCTGCCTCAAAAGCAGAGACAGCGGAGGAAGAAATGTTAAGCCGTCTGGCAACCTCTGACTGTGAAAGTTTATGTTGTTGACGCAACAGTGTTAGTTTCTTTGCCAATCCGTATATCATGTGTCTGCTGTCTCCTTTTTGTGTATAGCATACAGGAAAGGGCGGAAGTATTGATTGCAACATTAACTAATGATTGCAGACCCTGCCAAAAGGTGCTATAATCAACGGTAAATAAACCAGTCAACGAAAGGAAAAAGTACATGAATACACAGGATATTACAAAAGAACAGTTAGAGACATTGATACTGATTCGGTCATTGGAGGAATTTGTTACAGACGAGCATGAGAACCTTTCAAGCCTTAGTGAAGTAATCTGGACTTTGGAAGAGAGTTTATCCGATGAAGAACACAAGCAGCTTGTATCAGATATCTGCAAGCTGACAGAAACAGGTTATCTCCTGTCAGATGGAACAGAGGAACATATAAAAGCTGACAGGATACCAGAAGTGGAAGGCATCACTCCAAGAGGGGAAGCTGTGCTTGATGAATTTGAACATGAGATTCAAAAGAAAGTTTCATCTGGTGAGAAAGTCATACTTTTTAAGGATTGCAGTCTTTTCAATTTCAGTCTGTTGAGCGAATTGGATGTCAGCGGTGGAGTATTTGATACAGTAGGAAGTCTGTTTAAGTTTATAGGAAAGGTGATGAAGAAATGAGAAACAGGAAATTATTCAAGTCAGCAATTATTATTACTGCCCTTACATTGTCAATGTGTGGTTGTGGCAAGCAGGCGGAGCCAGTGAGCGCAGAGCCTACGGAGACAGTAAGTGAGGAAAAACAGGCGGAAAGTGTGGAGAGTTCGGAGAGCATGGAAAGTTCTGAAAGTTCAGAGAGCAAGGAGCCTACACCCTCTCCCGCTGTTGAGCCTACGGAAAAGCCTGTTGAGGAAAGTGTGGAAAGTACAGAAAATGAAGAAAGTACATCAGAGGTTGAGAAAAGCCCGGAGGAAGAAAGTTCAGAAGAATCAACAGGCATAGAGATTGTTGAGGAACTTGATTTGCAGATGTACGTTCAGACATCAGCTAATGCAAGGAGTGGAGATAGTACAGATTTTGAGGTGGTGACAACATTTAGTACGAATACGCAAGTGCATGTGACTGGTAAAACAGCCAATGACTGGTTTAGAGTGGAGCAGTCTGAAGGTGATGTTTATATCAGTGGCAAGCTGTTAGGTATGGAAAAGGCTGTTGTGCAACAGTCCTCTGGTGGTGGAAGTGGGCAACAGTCTAGCGGTGGTAACGGTGGTGGCAATGGTGGCGGTGGCAACGATGGTGGTGGCGCACCTGCTGGTGAGCCAGAAATAGGGCATGTAATGGGTCAGGATCAATACGGAAATGATGCAGTATACGGTGGTGTAATAGACTATTCAGGATTTTAATTAAATAACAATCCGTTACAGGGTCAGCATCTAATTGTTGACCCTGTACAAACTTCTTACTCACATGAGCGATTTCTGTTAATAAGATTGATAAATACATATCTGCTGTACAGTGTGTAAAAATTGATATGCTGTATCTGTTTATCTGTGCTATCTGAAAAAATTCCTTATGAAAAAATAGCAACAATCAACATATAAAAATGGGCTGTACATTATGGGAAAATTGAGTTGTACAAGTTGATAAAAAAATCTGGCTTATCAGTATACATTAGGCTGTCTCCCGCATTATGTTGATAAAGTATGTCTGGAAGATAATTTCATTATGAGTAAAATGTGGATTCATACATTGTATAAAATATAAGAGTTCCTTAATTTTATAGACTTAAAAGTGCACCTTAAAAATACCATAAAAAGGGCATGACCTCCAATGGAAAATAAAAAGCGATTGGAGGTCATGCTTATGTTATCAGAACATAATGAGTTTTTGGAAAGGGCATATCGGATATTGAACAAGGTTTATTTTGAGGATAAGTTACCGGAGGCAGTTATAACTATACAATCTTCTCAACGTGCATACGGTCATATTACAGTGGGGAAAGTCTGGCAGGACAACTGGGATTCCTACCACGAAATCAATATATCTGCTGAATACCTTAACAGACCAGTTGAAAATATTATTGCTACTCTTTTGCATGAGTGCTGTCATTTGTACGCTATGGAAAACAATATAAAAGATACGTCAAATAATTATCGGTATCATAATAAGAGGTTTAAAGAGATTGCGGAAAAGAGAGATTTAAAAATCAGTTACCATGAGAGTACAGGTTGGAGCGTGACGGAGCCAACAGAAAAACTGATAGAAACAATAAAAAAATATAATCTGGATTCTCAAATAGATTATGTGCGTAAAGGTGCCTTTGAGTGGACTGGTGGGGATGCTGAAAGTGACGGAGATAATGGAAATGGTTTAACAGGAACAAAAGGGAAAAAGCCTAAAAAGAAATCAAGTACAAGAAAATATATATGTCCTAAATGTGGTAATTCTGTGAGGGCTACAAAAGATGTAAATATTGCATGTCTTGATTGTATGGTGCAGATGGTGAAAGAGGAACAGGAATCAAAAAATCCTCTACAAATGCCCTGAAAATCAGTGTTTTCATGTGGTTTATCTCCTTGCATTCCGTCAATAGATTTATCGTGTAATCAGCGTTAAGATGTAATTGAAGTTAAGGAAATAAATAATAAAACATAAGAAAGAGAGGAAAACAAAATGTGTAAAATGAGAGTTGTAGTAAGAAGGGAAATGCTGGGAGCAAGGGAGCAGGCATGGAGCGTATGGAACGGTAAAGAGGTCATGGAGTACACTGGAAACCAGATCAAGGGCATGTTAAAGTCCGGTCAGAAAGTTTGTGGTCTGACAGTGAAAGACAATGAACTGGTGTCGGATGCGGAGGGATTTTTCACAACAAACATTATGGAGCATCGGTATTGCGGAAACTTTACTCCCATGATTGAAAATGAAAGCGTCATGGCGAATGTGTTCTATATCGTAATCGGCAGTCATGAGGAAAAGGGAGTTACATATTATGACTGCATCTCAACAAAATTCGAGCAGACGGCATTCAATGAGTCGGACGTAAGGGCATACCTTCGGCTGGGAATTATTTCCGGCGGTGCAAGGCTGACTGATGATAAGATTGAGCTGGCTCCTCTGGAATATGAGAAAGCAGAGGAAACAAAGCAGGCAGAGAAAAAAGAGGGTGGTGAGAAAAAGAATAAGGGTTCTGGAAGAGTTCAGGGGCGTCCATTGGAAACAGTGGGCGCCTGATTGATTAAGGGGTTTAAAGAGGTTCCAGAGGGTTCCAGAGAGGATTTAGAGAGGTGCATGGAGAAATGATTGAACTGTATAAAGGATATGAAATAAAGGTATTCTGGAGCAACATTGAAAAGGGATATGTATTTTGTGTTTTCAGTATGGACGGTGAGGGCATCATGGAAAGCAGTCCTTATTTTTATGAGGAAAACGCATTGTTGGGAGCGAAGGAAACCATAGAAAGAATTATTCAAAAAAAGGGGAAATGAGTATGTGCATGGATTGTCAAATTTCAATTATAATAATCAGTCTGGTGCTTGTGAGTATCTGCTGTATTATCTGGTTATTCAAAGAGTTTACAGGTCTGATAAAGTGGATGGTGGCAAGGGCATTAAAAGAGTTGGAAGAGGATGATGAATAAATAAGGTGTCATTTTCTAAAATGGTTTATCTGATAAAAAGGATAAGCCATTTTTTATGTCTGGCTGTATTCAGTGGAAATTATTCATAGTGTCATATCAGAATACATGGAAGTGAAAAGGGGGTGTAATTAAAAAATAATTTTTGAAAGGAGAAAGAAACATATGAAGCATGAGTTTAAACAAGGATTCAGAATAGGCGGTGAGGGTGGAACAGCCGTTACTTACCAGTTGGTCATACTTGTAGAAAATATTGACTGCCTGCCAGTATACAGGCTGTCGCAAGCGGTCGGGAGGGAGTTTCAGCAAATTCTCTCGGAGCAGTACGGAGCGGAGAAAGGAGGGCTTGATGGATGGGAAATACATCATTTCGATTAGTACCCAAAATAGAGGGGAACAAGATAGGTATTTTCCTCGTTGTGCCATCTATGGGGCAGAGCCGACAGGTGGCATATCTGGAAGTTCCTGACGATTGCCAGTTAAATGACAATATGGAACTTGCCAATGAGGTATGTACCGCATACAGAAAACGGTTGCGGAAAAGTATCTGAATACAAAAAGGCAGTTGCTTACAGGGTGGCTGTCTTTTTTCATGTGTACGTTTATGGAGAAAATAAATGGATAGGTTTGATTCTGCATTTTATGTCATGTGTATGTTTTTTGCATTTCTGAATACGGATATCATGAATTTTATAAATTTTTCTAAAATTGTAAGTTTGGGCTGAAAGTGATGGATATATATTTTTGTGAAAAAGTAGATGGATAAAGGTTTTCTGCGTGGATATAAATTTTTGTATGGGACAGGTGGATTGCATGGGGATAAATGAAAGAGGGGGCTTTGTATGGACTGGTTAGGAAAACAGGGGGCAGTCTGGCTGATGATGGTTTAAAGGTTTGTAGTTGACTGCATGATATAGGTTTGTTGATATGGATATCCCGGTCATGGAGATTGAGGGAGTTATTGAGAATGACTATAAAGGAATACATATCAAGAAATCAGTATTTATAAAAAAGAGATTCCTATGGGGAAGCCAATGTCTGCATATGAGGGGTAACAGGTTCAGAAGAAAAAGAAAAGTTCAATGATAAGCAGGAGTTGCAGGCAGTTGATTTTTTTAAATGGATTCATTTTTTTAACAAGTTGGAAAAAGCATGTGGCATAGCAAGAAAATGATAGAGATTAGATGATTGGTGAATATTTTACAATTACAAAACAAAAAATGCGTGTAGAATGGTGATATTTGCCACAACATACGTTTGGGTTGTGCGTATTGCACAAAAATAGAACCTGTGTTCTAAAATGTATGTATTTCAATTCTCTGATATCTGCATATCAAAACAAAACATAATGTATACGCAAAATTATAGATTTTTTGGGATTTTGCAAGATTGTGTTTCTGCGAATGGACTTTGTCCTTGAAAACTGGTAGTATGTTTCCAGAATTAAGGAGGAAACAAAATGGATAACAGCAAAAACAACTATATCATACTTTTCGAAAAAAAACAACACAAAATTTTGGGACGTGTTGAAAGGGATAAAGCAACTTTGCGATTGTCTGCGCTGGTGGCAGTGCAAATACCAGACGGCAGAGTTTCTGATAGTGTCGTGATTCAAAAAAGCAAAATTATGAATCACGGAACAGGAGCGCTGGACTGGCTTAAAGGCTATGCGGCAACGTTTTGTGATGAGGATTTAAAAATCATAAAACGAGAAATAGAAAGCCTTTTGACAAAGCTACCAGAAGATATACTGGAAACGTCAGACAAAGTTACGAAAGACGAAGTTTTTGAGAAGCTGCAGGAGTTTTTGAAAAATCGCATAAACGAATTGATAAAAACAGAGGGAGGAACGTTTATAGTTCCTGACTGTTTCACGAAAGAGAATAAAGTGTATGTCAGAACAACCTCATTTTCTTCATTCATTTCTGAAAACAGGGAAATGGGTTGGAGCCGCATTGAGGTTTTGAAAATGTTAAAGCGGAATGGGATTTTAGAAAATGGAAAGGGCAGAACATATGACAAGAAAGTAAAAGTCAATGGAATCCCTACGAACTATTATGTGATAAGGATTCCTTTAGATGAAAATGGAAATGTAATTATTGATGATGCCGACGAAAGTATCAATATCAACGAATTATAAGAGGGAGGTAATATATAATGAACAGGTTTTTTCGTTGGTACGGGGGAAAAATCCGTATGTTGGAAAAACTGGAAGCCCTCATTCCGGAACATAAAATTTATCTGGAGCCTTTTGTTGGCTCCGGAGCGTTAGCTTTGAATCACATCAGGAGTCCAGTGGAGATAATTAACGATCTGGATGGGGATATAGCCAATCTGTTTGCGGTTATGGCAGACAGAGAAAAGGGAAAGGAGCTGATAAAAAGACTATTAAACGTTCCCTACGACAGGAAGCTGTTCAATGTCGTAAGGGAAGAACAAAAGCACAATTTCATAGGGTACAACAGCATTGAAAAAGCTGTCTTGACTTACATAATGATAAGCCAGAGTTTCAACGCTGCCAGAAGTTCATTTAGCAAAGGGGGATATGCAAGTACTGAATTATATCATCAGGATATGCTTGACAATCTGCCAGGAGTATATGAACGTCTGGAACATGTTAAGATTTTCAATGTAGATGCTTTAGATTTATTAGAGTGCTACGTTGACAATGAAAAAGTATTTGCATTTCTTGATCCACCCTACCGCCACGATTTGAGAGGGAAAAATGCAAATAAAATATACAAATGTGAATTATCAGAAATACAACAGATAAGATTATTAAAGATAATAAGGAACGCAAAAGCAAAGATTTTGCTGTGTGGATATAAAGCAGAAAAAGGAACAGACCTTTATGATGCTTATCTTCTGCCTTATGGGTGGAAGTGCTACAAGCTGATGGATGTTCCAAAATCAGCGCAAAACAAAGCTACAAGAGATATTGCAACAGAATATGTCTGGTGCAATTACGAACTTCCGATTTGGTCAGGCTATTATATTAGTCTGAAAGAATATTCAACATTAAATAGTATTGGAGGTTCGTAAGCATGGAAAAAATAAGAATTGCAGAGAAATACACGTTAACAATTTCAGAAGCCTGTGAGTATTTCAACATAGGCGATAAGAAGTTAAGGAAGCTTATAGATGAAAATAAAAGTGCCGAGTACATAATGACAAATGGCACAAAATACTTAATAAAGAGAAGAAAGTTTGAAGAGTTTATAGATAATACTTCTTCAATTTAAAATACATATTTTGATAAAAAAGTGCTTGCACTTTTATTGAGATTCCGATAGAATGACCCCCTCGAAAGAGGGGGCAGTAAAAAAATTTGATTCGGAGGTAAATTGGTATGAGCAAAGATAATAAGAGAAGAGATAGCAAAGGACGCATATTGCGTACTGGCGAACAGCAACGTCAGGACGGAAGTTATCTGTATACATACAAGGGAAAAGACGGAAAAAACCATTATGTATACAGCAGGAAGTTGGAGCCGACAGACAAACTTCCTGCTGGTGCAAGAGATTGTA
The DNA here is from genome assembly GCF_943193215.1 of Acetatifactor aquisgranensis. Lineage (NCBI taxonomy): Bacteria > Bacillati > Bacillota > Clostridia > Lachnospirales > Lachnospiraceae > Acetatifactor > Acetatifactor aquisgranensis. Next base: position 8,404 of record NZ_CALPDH010000029.1, read on the forward strand.
AGTCATTGAGAGAAAAAGAGAAAGAAATACTGAAATCTCTCAATGAGGAAGTGGCATACCATGGTGGGGATGTCACGGTATTAGGGTTGACACAAAGATATGTGTCAGTTAAAAGTAATAATGTCCGTCACAATACGTTGGCGGGATATAAGACAGTGCTGAATCTCCTTGAAAAAGAGGCATTTGGAAGCCTGCGTATTGATAAGGTTAAACAGTCTGACACAAAGCTCTGGTTACAGAAGCTACAGACGGAAGATAAAAAGAGTTTCAGTGCCATAGCAAGTATACGTGGGGTATTAAGACCTGCTTTCCGTATGGCTGTTGTAGATGACCTGATACGGAAAAATCCTTTTGACTGGGAATTGAAGGAGGTCATTTACAACGATAGTAAGTCAGGAGCAGTGATTTCTCAAAGACAGGAGCGTCTGTTTTTGGATTTTGTTAAAAATGACAAACATTACTGCCAGTATTATGAGGGTATGTATATCCTGTTTAAAACTGGCATGAGGGTGTCAGAGTTTTGTGGTCTTACGTTGTCAGACTTAGATATGAAAGAGAGGAAGATACATATAGATAAACAGTTACAGCGTACAAGAGATGGGAAATACATTATAGAAAGACCTAAAACAAAGAACGGGGAAAGGGATCTGCCAATGACAGAAGGTGTCTATCAGTGCTTTAAAGAACTGATACACAAAAGAAAAAAAATAAAGGTGGAGTCAATGATAGACGGTATAAGCGGTTTTCTGATATTTGATAAGAATAATATGCCGTGTCTTGCACTGCACTGGGAGCACTATTTCAAAGATGCTCTGGGGAAGTACAACCGGACATACAAAGAAGAATTGCCGCCGATAACACCTTATACATGCAGGCATACATACTGCACGAACAGGGTGAGAGACGGAGTAAGCCCCAAAACCATGCAGTACCTTATGGGACACTCTGATATTAGAACCACGTTGCAATATTATACTCATTATGAGTATGAGGACGTGGAGAAAGAGATACGGGAACTGGAAGAGAAAATGAAGAAAGCGAGGTAGAATTTACCTCTGGGATAGGTAAAAAAGGGGGCAATTTACTCTTTTTTTACCTATTTTGGAGGACAAGATATAGGAAGATATGCTATGATATAGGACGTATAGAGTTTTTGAGGTCAGAGAGAAAACCTTGAAAACATAAGGAAAAACCAAGATATACCAAGATATAAGGAGATATGGAAACCATGATAAAAATTTTATTTATATGCCACGGCAACATTACACGAGGATGGCAATTTCCTGAATCTGGCGGTTCATATGAACGATATGGCGATTTCCTGCGACGAGAACGGCATTAAGGCGGGCATTGATGAAGCTGGTACCAGGTTTATGGCATTTTCTGAGGCATACGATTATGTCTGCAGAGCAGTGGACGAGTACTGGTAAAACCACAAAACTCACTCCAATTCGTCTGTATCCCTAATTGGAGTGAGCCCTACTTTCCCTTAATCCCTAAAAGGTGGTAGGTAACTTATTTTTGACTATCAGATTTTTATATTAGCTGAAAATTAGCCAATTCCTCAACACGTTCTACCGGAAGTTCCAAGTCCTCAGCGATTTCCTCAAATATGAGTTTTCCTCTTGCTATCAGTTTCAATGCTGATTCTTCTTTCTCTCTTGTAGCTCTGTTATCTATCTTTTTATCCTCTTTATATTTCTATTTCTTCATATGCATAATTTTATTAAATCTAGAAACAATCAAATAATACCTGTTTTCAGGCCCGTACCTGTTTTTGTACTCTACAGTAGTACCTACTTTAGGGGTATATTGATAGAAAAGCAAGTGCAAGAGGAAAAAAGATGATAAAGTTCGACAAGTTGTTTCAGATTCTTAAAGAAAGAGGAATTTCACAATATCATTTATACACTTACGAAAATATAAGTCGTTCACAAATTCAAAGATTGAAAACTGGAAATGTCAATGTGAATACTCTGAATAATATTCTCAATGTGCTTCGGGATTGCACTTTAGATGACATTTGTGAGTTTATTCCTGATAAGAAAGAAGAGGAAGAATAAAACTGTGTGAAAACTGTTGTTCTTCCTCTTTGTATATCCTATAATAACCCCACCAAGTACGTACTCATCAGACAATAGGCTTAGTCTGGTACGCAAAATTCTAATAAAATTTGTTCCGCTATTTCAGGATGCTCCTTAATTTGTTCTTCTGTTATATTTTTTATATCTTCAAACTCTTCTTTATTAACTCCTTACATAAGGTTAGTCCTTTATTTTATGCTTGTAATATCCATTGATATGTGTTACGATATTGTAGTATATAGTATCCGAATTCAGTGATTAAAAAGAGGGAATAAAACTATGAAAATTTGCATTGCAAGCTTCACTCTACCAGAATTTATCTTTACTGTCTATGTCATCATAATAGGTATTATGAAAATTATCTATTATATAAAATGCAAAAAAGCAAAAAGTCCTTGTAGCAATAGTAAATGTGCCCGCAGAAATTTTTGTTTTAAATACAAAAATTATGATTCATTAGATTATCTAAGTGATTTATTAAAAGAGATTTCAAAAAAGAGGGGTGTTAGCCCCTCTTAGTTTAATTCTTCTAATACTTTCTGTACATGCATATCATGTTATCAATAATTTGTAAATCAGTCAAAAGTTCTTCCAGAAGTTAATTCAAGGGAACAGGTAAAGGACAACAAAAAACACTAGATATAGGGGTTTTATTTCCTATATCTAGTGTTGGTTATTGTGCACGTTTACTCTTATTTATAGTTGACGATCCGCCCGAAATCAGTTTTGAGTGACGCGCCGCCCACCAGGCCGCCGTCGATGTCCGGCTGCGCGAACAGTTCTGCCGCGTTACCGGCATTCACGGAGCCGCCGTACTGGATGCGCACCGCAGCAGCGGTAGCCTCGTCATACATCTCGGCGATGCAGTCACGGACGCCCTTGCAGACTTCCTGGGCCTGCTCCGTGGTCGCGGTCTTGCCTGTACCGATGGCCCAGATAGGCTCATAGGCGATGACCATCTCTTTCACCTGATCCGCGGTCACACCCACCAAATCGGACTTAATCTGGAAACGAATCCAGTCCATGGTCACGCCCATCTCACGCTGCTCCAGAGTCTCGCCGCAGCACAGAATCGGGGTCAGGCCTGCCTCAATGGCCTTTTTCACTTTCTTGTTCAGCAGCGCGTCATCCTCCTTGAAGTAATCCCTTCTCTCGGAGTGACCGATGATGACATACTTCACGCCCGCATCCTTCAGCATAGCCGCGGAAATCTCGCCTGTGTAAGCGCCCTTCTCCTCGAAGTACATATTCTCAGCGCCCACAGCCACGTTGGTTCCCTTCACGGCCTCCACAACGGGCACGATGTCGATTGCGGGCACGCAGTAGACTACATCCACGCTATCGCTTTTTACCAAATCCTTCAACTCGCCGCAAAGCTTCACAGCCTCACTGGGAGTCATGTTCATCTTCCAGTTTCCGGCTACAATCTTCTTCCTTGCCATGATACCTATACCTCTTTTTTCTTTATATTTAAAAAATATGTGCGATACCAAGCCTGACTTGGAAAATCTAAGCCAGCATACTTCGCTGGCTTAGATTTCCTTCAGGCTTTATCATCTGCTGCAACACACGGCGTTGCGAGCCTTGCACCCTGGGAATGCGCCGCTTCTCTTATTTATCATCCGCCGCTGCAACGCACGGCGTTGCGAGCCTTGCACCCTGGGAACTCGCCGCTTCTTTATTTGTCATCTGCTGCTGCAACCCACGGCGTTGCGAGCCTTGCACTCTGGGAATGCGCCGCTTCTCTTATTTATCATCCGCCGCCGCAACGCCGGGAAGGACTTTGCCCTCGAGGAACTCCAGGGATGCGCCGCCGCCGGTGGAGATGTGGCTCATCTTGTCGCCGAATCCCAGCTGGTTCACGGCCGCCGCGGAATCGCCGCCGCCGATGATGGTGGTGGCATCGGTCTCGGCCAGGGACTTGGCCACTGCGATAGTGCCGGCTGCCAGGGTAGGATTCTCGAACACGCCCATAGGCCCGTTCCATACCACGGTCTTCGCGCTCTTCACAGCGTCCGCGTACATAGCCGCGGTCTTAGGCCCGATATCGCAGCCCTCTCTGTCCGCGGGCATGTTCTCCACATCGTAGTTCTCCACTTCCACGGGAGCATCGATGGGATTGGGGAATCCGGCTACGGTGACGGAGTCCACGGGAAGCAGCAGCTTCTTGCCCAGCTTCTCGGCTTTCTCCATCATTTCCTTACAGTAGTCAATCTTCTCATTGTCCACCAGAGAGTTTCCGATTTCATAGCCCTTTGCCTTCAGGAAGGTGTAAGCCATGCCGCCGCCGATGATCAGGGTATCGCACTTCTCCAGCAGGTTGGAGATGACGTTCAGCTTATCCGCCACCTTAGCGCCGCCCAGGATAGCAACGAAAGGCCTTACGGGATTCTCCACCGCGTTGCCCAGGAAATTGATTTCCTTCTGCATCAGATAGCCTACCGCGTTCTCGCCGCCCTTTGCGGTGATGCACTTGGTGACGCCCTCAACGGACGCATGGGCCCTGTGGGAGGAACCGAAGGCATCGCATACATACAAATCAGCCAGGTCAGCCAGCTCTTTGCTGAACTCCTCACCGTTCTTGGTCTCTTCCTTGCCGCGGAAACGGGTGTTCTGGAGCAGCACCACATCTCCCTCTTTCATAGCTTCCACCGCCTTGGTAGCCGCTTCGCCGGTCACGTTGTAGTCAGCCACGAACACCACTTCCTTGCCCAGCTTCTCGGACAGTCTCTTGGCCACAGGCGCCAGAGACTCCTTCTCGTTGGGGCCTTCCTTCACCTTGCCCAGATGGGAGCAGAGGATTACCTTGCCGCCGTCGTCAATCAGCTTCTTGATTGTAGGCAGAGCTGCCACGATACGTGTCTCATCTGTAATCTCGCCGTTCTTCAAAGGAACGTTAAAGTCACATCTAACCAGAACTCTCTTTCCCTTTGCGTTGATGTCATCAACGGATTTCTTGTTCAAGCCCATTTTTTCCAGTACCTCCATTTTACATTATATTACATCATAAATTGAAACAGGGCCCGGTCCTTAAGACCGGACCCCTATAGGTCGTTAAATCTTCCCACACTTAGCCAAGCTCGCTGAAATACTTGATGGTACGAACCATCTGAGAGGTGTAGCTGTTCTCATTGTCATACCAGGAAACAACCTGTACCAGGGAGTTGCCGTCTTCCATCTTGGAAACCATGGTCTGGGTCGCATCGAAGATGGAGCCGTAGGTGCTGCCGATGACATCGGAGGATACAATCTCATCCTCGTTGTAAGCGAAGGACTCGGTTGCGGCAGCCTTCATAGCGGCATTGATGCCTTCCTTGGTGACCTCGCCCTTGACAACCGCTACCAGGATGGTGGTGGAGCCTGTAGGGGTAGGTACGCGCTGTGCGGAGCCGATCAGCTTGCCGTTCAGCTCAGGGATGACAAGGCCGATAGCCTTTGCAGCGCCGGTGGAGTTGGGAACGATGTTGCAGGCGCCTGCGCGGCTTCTTCTCAAATCGCCCTTTCTCTGAGGTCCGTCCAGAATCATCTGGTCGCCGGTGTAAGCGTGCACGGTGGTCATGATACCGCTCTGGATAGCAGCGAAGTCGTTCAGGGCCTTCGCCATGGGAGCCAGGCAGTTGGTGGTGCAGGAAGCAGCAGAGATAACGGTATCCTCAGCCTTCAGTGTGTCATGGTTTACATTGTATACGATGGTAGGAAGATCGTTTCCTGCAGGAGCAGAGATAACAACCTTGCGCGCACCGGCGGTGATGTGTGCGGATGCCTTGTCCTTGGAGGTATAGAAGCCTGTGCACTCCAGAACAACGTCAACCTTCAGCTCGCCCCAGGGAAGCTTGGAAGCGTCAGCCTCTTTGTAGATAGTGATGGTCTTGCCGTTTACGGTGATATTGTCCTCGCCTGCCACTACGGAATCAGCATATTTGTACTTGCCCTGAGAAGAGTCATACTTCAACAGGTGAGCCAGCATCTTGGGGCTGGTCAGATCGTTGATAGCAACTACCTCATACCCTTCAGCATCAAACATCTGCCTGAATGCCAGACGGCCAATACGGCCAAAACCATTGATTGCTACTCTTACTGCCATTTTAGTTCCCTCCTAAAATATATTTTATCTGTTTCGACAATCCTTGTCCGATTTTCGCGGGACATGCCGGATTGTCAAACTTTTATCAACAAGGATATTTTACCCAATCTCGGAAGATAATTCAAGATGTAAATCAAAAATAATTGCCATAATTTCGGAAATTTTACAGATTGTTTAGAAATTACTTATTTCTTCCCGCAATCTTTTCCGAAATGCCTCCCATCTGCTTTCACGCCCGGTCCGCGTGCCCGGCTCCTCCCCTGAACCGTCCGGAGGCAATCCCAATCCTGCCTCCGGCGGCCAAATAGGCCTTGACCGCCCTCTGGAGACTGGTGTCTTCCGGCAGCTCTTCCCATTCCTTTTTCCCCGCAAACAGCCAGCGGTAAAAACTCTCGTTATCCGGAAGGAACTCCGTGATCTCATACCCTTGCGCGAATCGCCTGATACCGGAATCCTCCGGCAAAAGCCTGCCAAGCTCCGGACTCAGCAGCCAGGTACGGCACCTGACAGCCCCCGGTTTCCCAAAAGGGCACAGCGCCTCCCCATGCCTCTCCCAGAAGGTTTCAGCCTCCTGATAGGATTTCTCCAGTTCTCCATACGTCAGACTTGCGTCCGAAGGGATATGCACACTGAGAGAAGCCCCGTCTTCTGTCCGGACATATTCAAATTCCAGAGTGCCCAGGCGGAACAGCAGGCCCGAAGTCTGCCGCCAGGTCCAGAAAGCCCTGTCATAAATCCATTCCCCCGTAATCCGCTTAGTTTCCCTTAAAAACCGCGGAAAGCAGTCCATGGTGGCCCTGAACACGCTGTCCGGTATCCCCCAGCGTTCATACATCCGGCGGGTATAGCAGGCTGCCGCCAGCATTCCCGCCAGCTGGCCCATACCGGAAGCTTCCTCCACAGGTGCCGTCAGCTTTGCCAGCTGAAGCTGCGCATCGCTGGCCAGATCGTATTCCGTCAGGTTCTTTATCACAGGCTCCAGGCTCTCCCATGGGAGCTTTTCCATGACATCCGCCATCTGTCGGCGTACCTCCTCCGGCAGCTCCAGCTCCCTGGCCAGTTCCATGACCTGCTCCCTGTGTCCCTCTCCCTTCCGTTTATCTTCGCCACCTTCCGGCTTCGGCATGACAGTAACCGGAAGCTTTCCCTCCGGCAGCCAGCGCCCTTCCAGCATGCTGCGAATCCCCTCCAGGCTCCTCCTTGTATATTCCCACACCGCGATTGCGGCCACCGTCTCCGGAAGCTCCAAAAGCTCGTACGGATTCCGCAGGGCAAATACCGTCATGGGAATCCCCAGCCCCGAAAGCTTCTCCAAAAGCTGCCGCTGGCCCTTGCGCAGATGCCCGTTATAGGTTCCCGCCACGATGCAGCTGCATCCTGCGGCACGCGCCACCAGCCTGTCAATCTCCTCCCCGGTAGGATCCGGAGAAAATACGTACGCATCTCCGCCAAAGATATTGGCCAGCCATTCCGGGAAGCATAGCTTCAAATCATTCTCGTTGGATACCAGCGAGGACTGATAGGCATAGCAGCCGACGAAAAAAGGGTTCTCCCCCAGCTGCGGAAGCTTCCCCTGAGGGAGCCGCACCGCCGTATAGGTCCGGCGCATCAGCTCTGCTTCCAGCTCCCGGTCTGCGGATTCCACTTTTATGTCCTTTTTCGGCCCCGCAAAGGCCGCCTTGCAGGAGATAATCCGTCCCACCGACTCCTCCATGGATTCCACAGGCAAATCGCCCCGTGCCATGGCGCTTTCCGCCATCAGTATCGCTTCTCCCGCACGCTCTGTGGAATGGGGAATCAGGACAATGTCTACGCCAGCCCGGAAGGCGGCCAGCACGCCCTCCGAAGTCCCGTAATACTTACGTATGGCCGCCATCTCCATGGAATCGCTCACCACCAGCCCCTGATACCCCAGCTTTTCCCGCAGGAGCCCGGTGATGACAGCCCTGGACATGGTCGCGGGAAGGCGCTTGGGCTCCAGGGCAGGATAGACTACATGTGAAGTCATTATCGCGGGCACTCCCGCCTTTACCGCCTGCCTGAAAGGAGCCAGCTCCATCCTCCACAGCTCCTCCCCGGTCTTCTCCACCACCGGAAGGCTGAAGTGGGAATCCTCCCTGGTATCTCCATGCCCCGGGAAATGCTTGGCACACGGAACCACCTCCCGGGACAGCAATCCCCTCATCATAGCCAGCCCGTATGCCGCTGCCTGATCGGGCGTATCGCCGTAGCTTCTGACTCCAATGACCGGATTGTCCGGATTGCAGTTGACATCCAGCACTGGCGCAAGGTCAAAGTTGACGCCCGCTTCCGCCAGCTGCTTTCCGGTCAGCTGCCCGGCCAGATAAGCGTTCTCAGGATTGCCGGTGGCAGCTAATGCCATGGCTCCCGGCGCATTCACTGCCTCCTGGGGCAGCCTGACAATCGGGCCGCCCTCCTGGTCGATCATGATGAATGCCGGAAATCCCGTATTGCCAAGCACAGCCTTCTGCAGTTGCCCGGCCAGCCTTTTTAGCTGCTCTGTGCTTTCTATATTGCGTTGGAATAAGATTAGATTGCCAATCTTGAATTCCGCCAGAAAGTCGAGAAAATCCTCTGTCAGTTCCGTGCCCGGAAAGCCAACTGCCATGCGCTGCCCCAGCTGTTCCCGCAATGTCAAAGTTCTTGCCTGTCGTCCCATACCCTTCTTTCTCTCCTCCGCTTTTGCGCCATTCATCGTCTAATATGTTGCAGCGTCAATCGCAGCCAAAGACACGCCCGATTCAACGCCTCCTCCTGCAATGATAGTATCGCAAAAAGCCAAATGTGTCAAACCATGACCGGCTTTTCTCCTGAAATCCAATCCCGGCTTCTTCGACTGGCCCATCGCACAGGTCAACTCCCCAGCCGAAAAGTCAGGCCCTTTTGCGAAAATCTGAAAATCAAAAAGCCTTGCAGATTGTCCGGCATTTGTGTTATACTATTGGCCAGGCTCTTCAAAAAACATAAGACAGAGAGAAAGGATAACATTATGCCCATTACAGCAGATTGTCATTTACACTCCTCTTTCTCCGGAGATTCCCATACCCCCATGGAGGAAATGGTACTGCAGGGAATCGAACAGGGGCTGGAGACCATGTGCTTTACAGAGCACCAGGACTTCGAATACCCGGACCGGGAAGGGCTGGATGGGAAAATCTTCCTGCTGGACACCGACCCCTACCTCTATGACCTGGCCCGCCTGAAGGAAAAATACGAGGGGAAAATCCGTCTCCTCTTCGGAGTGGAGCTGGGGCTGCAGCCAAATGTCCTGCGGCGCAACGCGGTCTACGCCAAGTCCTATGAATTCGACTTCATCATCGGCTCCTCCCATATCTGCCACGGCAAGGATGTCTATTATCCCAATTTCTTCCAGGGCCGAAGCAAAGAAGAGGCCCTTAGGGAATATTTCCAGTCCACGCTGGAGAACATCCGGAAATTCTCCAATTTCGACGTGTATGGCCATCTGGACTATGCGGTGAGGTACGCGCCGGAGAAAGACGAAGGATATTCCTATTCGGCGTACCATGATATCCTTGACGAAATCCTGGAAGCGCTCCTGGACAAGGGCAAAGGCATAGAACTGAATACCGGCGGAATCAAGAAAGGAATGCGCGATTTCCATCCCTGTATCGGTGTGCTGAAGCGATATCGGGAACTGGGAGGCGAGGTGGTCACCATCGGGTCGGACGCCCATGACCGGGAGCATGTGGGGGATTCCTTCGGCCGGGCCGCGGAAGTCTTAAGAGAATGCGGGTTCCGGTATTACTGTGTGTTCGAGAAGCGCAGTCCCGAGTTCCATAAGCTCTAGGGCCCGGAAGCGGCTACTGATAATACTGCGCCTGTGCCTCCTGCATCCTGGCGTACAGCTTTCCGGCCCTGACCAGCTGTTCATGGCTCCCGCATTCCACCAAAGCCCCATTGTCGAACACGGCCACCGTGACACCGCCTGGGCGTGACATTCAAAAGCGCCGCCAGCTCCGCCCTCAGCGTCAATATCCTTTCTCATCCTGAAATTCCTGTCCGGCACGGGCAACGGACTTTAGCCGCTCCAGATAGACGGAAAGCCGTCCCTCCTCAAGAAAACGCTCCTTTTCGAAAAATCCCGCTTTTTGCAAGGCCTTCAGCGAGCCAATGTTCTCCGCATAGGTAAAAGCGCCCAGCTTCCGGATTTTATATCGGGAAAGCGCCTCTGTGCAGAAAAGCCTTGCCGCTTCACTGCCCACGCCCTTTCCCCACAGACTTTTTTCAAAAATCAGGAAACTGAACATGGCCATTTTCTCATTTTCTTCATCGATTCCATAGCACCATGCGTCCCCCACATAATCACCGTCCGCTTCAATACACATGCCAAAACTGTTTGCCCCGGGCTGCCTGGAGGCTTCGAACTGCCCAAGCGCCTCCTCCAGGGAAAGGCTCTCAAGCGGAATGTGTTTCCTTATTTCCTCATCCTGGATTTTCTTCCAGTAAATCTTTACATGCTCTGCCGTTCTGGGCGTAAGCGTGATTTTCATGGCTCTCCCTCCCATGGCTACTCTCCGTCTTCCTCCTCCAGCACCTCGATCAGCGCCTCTCTGGTTTCCATAATCTGGTCATGGTCTCCGTCTTTCAAGGCTCCCTCAAAGGCTGTGATATATCGGTCCAGCATGCGCCTGCGGTCCCCCAGAGACTCTTCGTACATACGTTCTGCCCGAAGCAGCACCAGCCGGTTCTCCTCGTAATCCCTGGGCTGGACTTTCAGATAGGCCAGCTCTTCCATGCGCTTTTTGATTTCTTCCTCGGTCATCTCGTTGTCCTGCCCCTTGATGACCATCTTCTGTTTCTCCCCTGTGGATACCACCGTGACCTCCACCTCCAGCAGGGAATTGATGTCATAGGTATAGGTCACGTCCACGGCTTCCCTACCCTTAGGTCCCTTGGGAATCTCAATCTCCAGTTCCCCCAGGAACAGATTGTTCCTGGCAAAGCGGCTCTCCCCCTGGAGCACCCTGACGCGCACCTTGCTCTGGTTGTCCCGGGCCGTGTACAGGCGCTCCGTATGGCTGGCCGGGATGACGGTATTGCGCTCGATGATGGGGCAGAATCTTCCGTCCTCATATTTTCCCTCGTCATATTCCACCACTACCTCGGTGCCCAGGGTAAAGGAACAGACATCCGTGAGGATGACCTCCTTCACCTCCTCCCTGCGCTCCTTCATGGCGGCCTGCACCGCTGCCCCCAGGGCCACGGTCTCGTCCGGATTCATCCTGGTGTCCGGGAACTTCCGGAACAGCCGTATCAGGAAATCACGAACGATGGACAGTCTGGTAGCCCCGCCGATGAGAAGCACCTCATCAATGTCCGAAAGCTTCAGTCCCGCGTCCGCAAGGCTTTTCTTCACCGGCTCCCTGATCTTCATCAGAAGCTCCTCGCAGGCTTCTTCATATTCTTTATATGTAATCTGCTGCTCCAGAGCCTCTTCTTTGTAAAGAAAGCCGATGGAAACCGTATCCGTATCATTGATGGCGCACTTTGCTTTCTCCGCCTCCCTGAAGAGCCGCACCTGCTCCTTTTCCGAAAGGTTCTGCAGCTGCAGCTTTGCCTTTTGCAGGAACAGCTTCGCCATAATCTCCGTAAAATCCTCGCCGCCCAGGTAATTGTCCCCGGCCACGGCGCGCACCTCCAGGATATTGTGGTACAGCTCCAGGATGGATACGTCAAAGGTGCCGCCACCTAAATCGAACACCAGGAACCTGGTATCCCTGGTCCTGTCGTAAAGACCGTATGCCACCGCCGCGGCAGTGGGCTCCGAAATCATGCGCTCCACTTTCAGGCCCGCCAGTTCCCCGGCGCGCTTGGTGGCCTTTCTCCTCTTGTCGTCAAAATAGGCGGGTACACTGATGACCGCTTCGGTCACTTCCTCCCCCAGAAAACTCTCCGCGTCCTCTTTCAGCGAACGAAGTACCAGGCTGGACAGTTCCTCCGGTTTAAAATGCTTCCCGCTCAATATGTAGTCCCGCTCCGTGCCCATGCTGCGTTTAAAGGTCTCGGCCACGGTATCCGGATAAAGGCTCATCCGCTCTCTGGCAGTCTCCCCCACGTATACGGTCCCCTCGCTGTCCACACTGACCACGGAGGGCGTAAGGTTCTTCCCCAGCCTGTTGGGAATGATTTTCGGCCCTTCTTCTGTAAAATACGCAATCAAACTGTTCGTCGTACCTAAGTCAATTCCTACTATCATGCTTACCTCCATGATGCCGTTTCGGAGCATCTGAATTAAGCGGAAAGATGCCTGTCACCCGGGTCATCTGCCCACTAAATACCAGTATAACACAACTGACAGCCATATTCACGAAAAAAATCGGGATTGGGAAAAATTATCATCAAACGTTGTCTCCAAAACCCAAATGCCGAATAGCCAGCATATACTCATCCCAAGGCTGCACACGCAGATTCCGCCGCAGTCTCTCCGCCGCTTCCTCCCTCTTTCCTAACCGCATCAAAAACAAAATCCGCACTCCCTCCAGTTCCCTGCACAGCGGGCTGGTACAGGTATGGCAAATCTCGCACCTCTCCTCCCTGTCCAAAATCTCCTGCAGCCGCTCCGCGCTCTCCGTATAATAAGCCGCCAGAAACTCCATCTGCAGATGCCCTTTCTGCCGGTTATAATACTTGCGCCCGCCCCCGGACTGCTTTCCCTCCGCTTCCAGCCATCTCCGGATTTTAGCCGCATACCGCCTCCCTCTCTCCGCATCCCCGCAGAGAATGCAGGCGAACACCGCGTCACAGATTTTACCCTCCATGGTCTTCTCCGACAGCCCATTCCGGAACATCCTGTCAAACGCCCTCACAGCGCCGTTCCTGCTGCCATACAATAGCTCCCACCAGCCCTTACAGCAATAATAAGCCGGATAAGAAACCGTACTTCTCTTTCCATCCGCAGTCGCCGAACCGCCTTTCAAAAAACGCAGAAACGATTCCCCGAAACCGCCCCCCATCTCTTTCTTCCACTGACCGAGCACCTGCTGCGCCTTGCCTTTCAGCCCGGCTCCCAGATACATGTTCACCAGCCTCTCATACCGGGTCCAGTTATTCTTCACATAAAACCGTTCATAGACAGCCGCCGCCTCTTCCACCCTGCCCGCCCGCATGGCAAATTCAGCCAGATTGTCTCCGAACCAGTTGTTCTTATTCTCCCCCGCCAGCCCCTCGTACTGCCGGTAAGCCTGATACGCCATCTCCGCATCGCCCAGCAATGCATACAGATTCCCCATATCCGCATAGATGACAGGGGACATCTCCTTGTCCATATACAGAATGGCTTTCTTCAGATAGAACAGAGCCCTCTCATATTCCCCCAGATACTTATGCGTAAAACTCAGCCCGTTCAGCGCATAGGGATTGGCATAATTAATATAGAGAGCCTTCTCAAAATCCTCCCTGGCCTCCTCCAGGCGGTGGGCCGCCCTGTGAAATATCGCCCGCTCCACCAGCATGAAATCATCGGGATAATGATACAAATATTCCGTCAGAATGGAAAGTCCGATTTCATAATATTCCTCTTTCCCCTCCTCCACCTGCTTGAAATAGCTGCGCCTGAACTCTTTCAGCTTCTCGTTGAGCTGGCCTACGTCCATGACCTCTTCCTTCATCTGGAACCGGTAAGCATCTATAAGCACACTGCCTGCGCCGTTCCTCTCCGCATCCTCCACCACCTTGTCGAAATCCTCTCCGCGCTTCAGATCCAGATACACCTTGGCAAGGTACTCATAGGACTTCACAAAACCGGGAAAATACCGGATGCACTGGCTGGCCGCCCGGACTACTCCTCCGGCGTCCAACTGCCTCCTGCAGGTCTCCAGCATGGAGGCATAGGCCGCAAAAATCTGAAATTCCTCAACCAGCCGCCTGTCTATCTCGAGACTCTGCTCATACTCCTGCATCTCCGTATACACCTGGGCCATTTCCAGCAAAACGCCCGCGTCTTTGGCGTCACCTGTCAGAATCCTTTTCCCCTCTTCAATGGCAAGGGCAAAATTCTCCTTATCCCGAAAGCCCAGGCTGTGATAACACTGTATCCGGATCAGACATGCCTGCCGCAGCCTGTCCCTGTCTTTCTTGTCCTCAGCCTCATCGGCTCCGGCGTTCCTTTCCATCTTCGCCTCCAGAGCCGGCTCCCAGCGTCTGGTCATGGCAATGGCGTCTTCATACTCGGCCTCCTCCACATAAAGCTTTGCCATAAGCCCATAGTACTCCGCCTCCTTTTCCGGCGGCAGAAGCTTTTCAATCTCCAGGGCCAGCCGAATCCCCCGGGCAATCTTGCCGTCCTGCAGATAGCACCAGCAAAGGTCCAGGCCGCTCTCCCATCTCCTGTTTTCCCGAAAGTCACTTTCCAGTCCCTTTTCCAGTTCCGCGTTGACTTTCACAAGCAGGTCCATAAATGCGTCATCGCTGCCTGCCGCCAGCACTTTCTCCGCGCATTTCTTGGCATCCCGGTACCGCCCGGCCTCATAATACCATTCGGTGAGCCGCACATTAGCCATATAATGGCTTTCATTCTCCGCTTTCAGCTCTTCGTAGAGCTGCGCCGCCCGCTTTTCATAGACGCCGTCCTTCCCGCCTTTCTGGCCCCAGAGTATCTCGGCAAAATTATAGCTGATCATGGCATCTTTCGGGAATTTCACCAGCTGCTCTTCCAGCAGGGCCACGGCCTCCTCTATCCGCCCCTGTCTCACAAGGACATTTGCCCGGCTGACCTCCATCACAGGATGCCCGATGCCCATGGAGTCCGCACTCTGCACACATCTCTCCGCCTCCTCCAGCTTCCCCTCGTGCAAGGCCTGCCAGCATCGGTCATAATACTCCAAAAACTGGTCATAATCCCCATCCTCCGGCCCCTGAAACTGGGTGAAATCCAGATCCTCCCCCCGCTCGCACCGGCTGATGATGAAGTGCATGAAATTGGCGGGGAACTTCTCCCGCAGCGCCTTTGCGTCCTTGACAATGGACAGCTTTTTGTCAAATAATTTCCAGACCTCCGTGGGCAGCTTAAAATGGTCTGTCAGGAAATGCAGCAGCTTCTCCCGGCAGTTCTCTTCCTCCTCCAGGGAAAGGAAGATGTCATCATCGAAAAGCGCTTTCCAAAGCTCCACATTCTGCCTGGAACGGATATTCTGATAGATTTCCACGGCCTTTTCCATCCACAGGCCGGAGGGCGTGGTGTCCCGGGGCTTTTCCTGCGGCTGCGCATTCTCAGGCTCTTTCGCGTATCTGCAGGCCTCCTCATAAGCTGTCCGCAGCAGCTTAAATCCCTCCGGGTCATCTTCCGGGTTCGTCACCGCCAGCTTCTCCCTGTAGGCGTTCTTAAGCGCCCGCTCATCCTTTGTAGCCTCGATTCCCAATATCTGAAACGCTTCCGTCCGATTCATATCAAGCCTCCTGCTTTGCTGTTCTCTCTGCCATTGCGGCACATTACAAAAAGGGCAGAAGAATCCTTCTGCCCCCAAAGTCCATCCATTCCTTAAAAATCAAATTTATCCGCGAAATAGGCATCCAAGTCCTTGATTGCGACTCTCTCCTGCTCCATGGAGTCACGGAAGCGCACGGTGACGCAGCCGTCCGTCTCAGAGTCGAAGTCATAGGTGACGCAGAACGGCGTACCGATTTCATCCTGACGGCGGTATCTCTTGCCGATATTCCCCCTGTCGTCATACTCGCAGTTGTATTTCTTGGAAAGCTGTGCGTAAATCTTCTCAGCGCCCTCACCCAGCTTCTTGGAAAGAGGCAGCACGCCGATTTTCACGGGCGCCAGCGCGGGATGGAAACGAAGCACGGTGCGCATGTCGCCGCCCTCCAGCTCCTCCTCGTCATAAGCCGCGCACAGGAAAGCCAGCACTACCCTGTCCGCGCCCAGGGACGGCTCGATGACATAAGGTATGTACTTCTCTTTCTTCTCATCATCAAAATAGGACATATCCTCCCCGGAGGTATTGGCGTGCTGGGTCAGGTCATAGTCCGTCCTGTCGGCAATCCCCCACAGCTCTCCCCAGCCAAAGGGGAACAGGAACTCGATATCCGTGGTCCCTTTGCTGTAGAAGCACAGTTCCTCAGGGCTGTGGTCGCGCAGCCGCATCTCGTCCTCCTTGATGCCCAAAGCCAGCAGCCAGTCCCTGCAGAAGCCTCTCCAGTACTGGAACCACTCCAGATCCGTGCCCGGCTCACAGAAGAATTCCAGCTCCATCTGCTCAAATTCTCTGGTGCGGAATGTGAAATTGCCCGGCGTAATCTCATTGCGGAAAGACTTTCCTATCTGGCCGATGCCGAAAGGAATCTTCTTCCGGGAAGTCCTCTGCACATTCTTGAAGTTCACGAATATGCCCTGGGCTGTCTCAGGGCGCAGATATACCACGCTCTTGGCGTCCTCTGTGACGCCCTGGAACGTCTTGAACATCAGATTGAACTGGCGGATGTCCGTAAAGCTGTGCTTGCCGCAGCCAGGACAGGGGATATTGTTCTCCTCCACGAAATCTTTCATCTTCTCCTGGCTCCAGGAGTCCACGCTCTCCTCCAGCTGGATATTCTTCTCCGCGCAGTAATCCTCTATCAGCTTATCCGCCCGGAAACGCTCATGGCACTCCCTGCAGTCCATCAGCGGATCCGAGAAGCCGCCCAGATGGCCGCTGGCCACCCATGTCTGGGGGTTCATCAGAATCGCACAGTCCACGCCTACATTGTAAGGATTCTCCTGCACGAATTTCTGCCACCACGCCTTTTTTACATTATTCTTCAGTTCAACGCCTAAATTGCCGTAATCCCATGTGTTGGCAAGGCCGCCGTATATCTCCGAACCCGGATAGATGAAGCCTCTCGCTTTCGCCAGCGCCACGATTTTGTCCATTGTCTTTTCCATATCGAAATCATACCTTTCTGTCTTCTATATTTACTGATACAAAATGCACACAGTTCCTTCCGCACCCGATGTATTGATGCTGCCGTCCGAATTCACGGACGCCCCCTCGCTGATATAAGTCACCTTTCCGGGACAGTAGACGTTGCCCCTGATATCCGTAATCAGCACACTGCTGCCCGTGTCCTGTTTCACCTGCTCTTCCGAAAGCGGCGCGTTATCTTTTACACTCTTTAAGGCCGCCCCGTCCATGCGTCCCTCTCCGGCCGCACCGGATGCAGTCCCAAAGTAAATCTCCTCCCCAAGGAACGCGGCCGCGCTCTCCCATCCGTCAAAACGGTAGGCCACCACGACCTTTCCGCTGCCGTCCTCCAGCGCTTCCACCTTTTCCACAGCCACAGCGTCCGATTTTCCTGACGTGCTGTTGAACCGGGCCGCTTCCTCTCTGGCCATATCCTGGAGCTCTGAGAGGACATAATCTGTATGATCGAACACTCCCACCTGCCATACGGTGACTCCTCCCTCCTTGTCCACAGCTACAGAAGGGGTATCCACGATATCCGGCACCTTAGCCACCCCGCAGCCCGCAAGGAATACGACGCACAGGCAAAGTATTGCCGCAAGTCTTCCATATTTTCTCATTATCGTACTAATCCTCCCAAATTTTCAAGGAGTTGTTAAAACTATTTTTAACAATTCCATAGTATTGTACCAAAAACAATTCGCTTTTTCAACACAGAGTTTGCAGAACTTCGAGACTTTTGAACTGATGCCCCGCAAAACGCTTCATATATCTGTCTGCCACAGCCTGCAGCTGCCCAAGGACGCTGTTCGTCACATTGAAAGTATAAAGCTTCTCAACAGGGCTGGACGTTATGTAACGCAGCGCATACAGAGTGGAATCCTCCGCCTCGCCTGCCCCTGCCAGTTCCGCGAAAGCCTCTTTCGTGAAATCCCTGGGGAACTCTCCATTGACAGCCATGGTCCTGCATTCAAAGATACAACGCACCAGCGGGTTCGGCAGGGAAGCGGCGCAGAGCGCCCGGAGCGACTGATACAGCAGCTTCATCATCTCCCGCTCGTCATTGCCCTCTCTGGTGCAGAAATCCGTCACCTCGGCAAAGTACATGCCGTAACAGGCGCCGATGTAATCTGACCGGAGTTCCTCAAAATAATTCTTCACATCCGCCTCGGAGAGGGTGTAAGAACTCCTGCCCTCGTACAGCTTGAAGTTCCCAAAGGAAAAAGGGATAGTGGCCGCTGCCAGACGGCTGCCCGGCTTTCTGGCTCCTCTGGCGAAAGCCGCCACTTTCCCTTTCTCCCTAGTCAAAAGGCTGATACGCCTGTCGTACTCCCCCGCCGGGCTCTGCTTCAGTATGATTCCTGTCACCCATATATAGTCCTGCATGATCGCCCTTTTCGGTCTGCTCCTGCCTTACATTCGACACAAAAGACAGATAATCCTCCACTTTTCCGCTGCTCTCGAATTGCTTCCAGTATATTTCTTTCATTTCTGCATCCTCCTCAGTACCAAACTTCCCATAGTAGAGTCTGCATTTTTAATGTTTTATATTCGTTCTTTTCCTGGCAGGTCTTTCTAGGCGTTGCCTGAGATATCCTTCTGATTATAGCCGAAATTCCGCAGGAGATAGTCGCTGTCGCGCCAGTCTTTGCGCACTTTTACAAAGATTTTCAGGTTCACCTGCATCTCCAGCATCTCCTCGATATCTTTCCTGGCCGCGCTGCCGATTTTTTTCAGCATCAGTCCGCCTTTTCCGATGATGATTCCCTTATGCGAATCCTTCTCGCAGGTGATGGCCGCCTCGATGTGGCAGATTTTGTCAGTTTCCTGCATGGATTCCACGCTCACGGCGATTCCGTGGGGAACCTCGTCCTCCAGCAGGCAAAGTGCTTTCTCTCTGATCATCTCTGCCACAATCTGGCGCATGGGCTGATCCGTGATCGTATCCTCGTCAAAGAATGCCGGCCCCTCAGGCAGATAATTGAAGATGCACTTCACCAGCTCGTCCGTATTGTCCCCTTTCAAAGCGGACACCGGCACGATTTCCGCACAGTCCAGCGCTTTGCGGTAGGTGTCTATGAATACAAGTATGTCATCTTTTTTCACAGTGTCTGTCTTATTGATGACCAGGATGACAGGAGCTTTCACTTTCTTCAGTTCCTCGATGATATGCCTCTCTCCTGCCCCGATGAAGTTGGAGGGCTCCACCAGCCACAGGATGACGTCCACCTGGTCTAAAGTGGTCTCCGCCGCGCTCACCATGTACTCGCCCAGCTTATTCTTGGACTTATGGATGCCCGGCGTATCTACGAACACAATCTGTCCCTCCTCCGTGGTCAGCACTGTCCTGATACGGTTGCGGGTAGTCTGGGGCTTGTTGGATGTGATGGCTATCTTCTGCCCGATCAAATGGTTCATCAGCGTGGACTTTCCCACGTTCGGCCTGCCAATCAAGGTGACAAAGCCTGATTTGTACGATTTATTCTCCATTTCTACCTCATTTGTCTGTGTTTTTTACATCTAAGCTACATCTCATCATTATACAAGAGCTTTCCGGAAAAATCAATTGTGTATCTATCTTTTTTCACTTTACCGTCATCTGTCAGGCCCCCCGGCGTCCCGTCCGGCCTTATTCTTTCTCTTTTCCGTCGTTCTGCGGAGATGCGCCGGCCTCCCATTCCTGCATCCGCGCCCTCCGGGCCTGCATCCCGGCCTCCGCCTCGCGCTCTTTTTCCTCTTTCTTCCTGATGCGTTTCGCCCGGGCTTTCTTACAGCACACTGCAATGACCGCAATCACAATGCCCCAGATCACCAGATAGGGAATATGCGTCAAGAACCAGATGGCCAGCTCCATCACGCCGTCCCCGATGTCCCGCAGGCTCCTCATGAAGCCATCCGCGATTCTTTTTCCCGGGCCTGGCTCTTTTTCCTGCATATCCGTCAGCTCCCTGACCTCGGACACATTTAATTCCACAGTGCTGTAGTCTATCAGATTGTCCATTGTGCGCAGTTTGGACTCCATGCTCTCCAGCTGATAGCGGACCTCCGACAGGCGTTCCTCCAGCGTGATGATCTCTTCTATCGTTTCCGCCCGCTCCAGGAACTCCAGCAGCCTCTCCTGCTCCGTGCGCAGGGTATTCCTGCGGCTCTCCATGTCCACATAGGACAGCGTCACATCCTCCACATTGTCATGGCGTCTGACCACATTGCTGATGTCCGACACGTTCTGCAGGAAAGAATTCAGCTTTGCCGCCGGAATCCGGATGGTCAGATTCGCATAGCGGGAGGCGGCATAATTTGAATAGCTGCTGCCGTTATAGGTCTCCATGCTCTCTATGTAACCGCCCATATCCCGGACCTGCGTCTCGAGAGAGGACATCATCTGCTCGAATTCCTTTGTCTCCACCTCCAGGCTCACGGTCTGAATCAGCTTCCGGCCCTCCGGGACTCCCGCGCTTTCAGAGGCGCCCTCCTCTGCGGCTGCGGAATCGGCAGCTTCATATTCAAGGCCCTCCTCCATGTCATACATGCCGCCGCCCATATCATAGACAGCACCGGCGCTGTTCTGGCTGCTTTTATCTGTGTTCACGGAAACTCCGCCATCGGCGCCGCAGCCCGTGTACATGACTGCTGCCAGAATGCACAGCAGCGCTGCCGCCCGCTGCCTCAGATTCCTGTTTCTCCCTCTCCGTTTTCCGCTTTCCCTGCTTTCTTTTTTCATAACTCCCTCCTGTCCTGTTCCCGCTTTTGGAAACTGTTCTGTATACGCCATATACAATGCGACCGAGGCACTCTGCCTTGACAGAAATGCCCCGGTCTTATGTTATTATGGACGCCAGAAATCAGGAAAGGTTCTCCAGTATCATGAATTTATCCGCTTCCGCCTTGATTTTCTGTTCACTTCCCACCACGCAGAGGAAATCGTCCTTCATGAAAGCTCTGATATACTCCGCCAGGCCGCGGATGTCGTCAGGCGTCGCCGCGATGACCTCATCCCGTTCTTTCTGAATCATGTCATATGTCAGGCCGCTCATATAGGCATCCCTGGAACGGCGCCCTTTGGCAGCCGCAGTCAAAGGCATGTCCAGCTGGCTGAAAGTTCCGATGATATACTGGGTCATGGTCCGCTCGTCCGCGTCATAGGCCTCGATGAAATCTGCCGCCTCTTCATACACGTCAATGGTCTGTCCCAGGTTCGGGTCGCGGTAGGATACGAAATAGCAGTCGCCCGTCCTCGCAAATCCGCACATGCAGCCATACGCACCGCCCTTGACGCGGATGTTCGTCCACAGATACTCATATCCCATCATCACGCCAAGAACCTTAAGCGCTCCCCTGTATGGAAGGCCTTTCTTCAGGAAATTGCCGGCACGGCATACATACTGCACCTGTCCGGGGGTCATGAATCCTTCGTTCTTCCGGGATACCTCCGGCTCATAGCTCCCTTTCTCCACCTCACATGTGAACAGCTTCTCCTTCAGGGCCGCAATGGAAGGCTCCAGGGCTTCAAAGGCCTTTCTGTCCCCGGTAAAGTCCACAATCAGGTTTTCCGGGCGGAAAATCATTTTGCACAGCGTCTCCAGCCGCTGGCTCAAAAGCTCTCCCCCGGCCTCGAAATCTTTCTCCAGCCCGGACGCCAGACGGTACTGCCCCACGCCCGTCAGAGCATCGTTCACCGCGCCCTTAGCGTCGCCGTAGGAAAGCGCCCTGGTGACAGCCACGCTGTGTCCGGATTCCAGCATGTATTCCCGATACCTGGAATTATTCTCCGCCAGAATCTCTTTCAGTCTCTTTTTGTCCGTGAATTTGCTGGTCAGTATCAGCTCTTCCATCAGCTCCAGGGCCCTGGACAGATTATCATACAGAGCCTTGGTACAGACCTCCATGAAAAAGGTATAGCGGCCGGGATCCTCCACATTTGCGTATCCAAGGCCGGACACTGTCAGGTCGCCGGCGGCCAGATTGATTTCATTGCTCAGTTCCGCATAGGAATAATGGGCCGTATCCACATGGCAGAACACATTCTGCAGGATACCTATATAAGGAAAATACTCCGCCGGAACATCCTTTACCTCAAACATCAGACGCAGATACCCGATGCCGTTGGTAAACACCTCATGATACAGCGCCTTGCCTCCCGCCAGGCTTCTCTCCTCATTTACCAAAGGAGCCGCCTCCCTCTTCATATCCTCTCTGTTCAGCAGGGGAATCTTCGCCCGGTTCTCCGGCAAATCCTCGTCCTCTCTGAAAGCGTTCAGCGCATCCATCATGCCATGAATGCCGGTAATCTCTTCCTCAGACAGACTTTTCCTGATATCCGCCAGCTTCCCGGCCAGTTTCTCTTCCTGCCTGACCGCCAGCCCTTCCTTAGGCTGCAGGATCACCATGGCCGCATGGGAATTCTCCAGCAGATATTCTTTCACCAGCTTCTCGAAATATCCCTCCTCCACCTTTGCCCGAAGTTTCGCGTATGTCTCATTGGCCTCGATGTGGATGAAAGGCTTGCTGTCGTCATATACCCAGCTGCCCAGAGCCTGCAGGCCGTACATCAGCCCTTTGGGGAAACTCCCGAAGTCTGCCTCTCTGTAGCGGAACTCAAAGTGGTTGATTGCCGCCAGCAGGGCTTTTTTGTCAAATCCTTTTTCCACGATTCCCGCAAGGGTCTCCCGGATGGTGGCCCCGAACTCCTCTTCCCTGGCCAGGGAAGTGCCTTTGGCTACCACGCCGAAATAAGGCTGCTTCAGGTCATTGTCATAGATGCTGAACACATCCTTACCTATCCCTTTGTCAATCAGCGCTTTCTTCAAGGGAGCGCCCGGTACGGTGCAGAGGACAAAATCCAGAATCTGGAACGCCACATAAAGCTCCCTGTCCAGATTGTTCCCCACAGCCTGGCACCATGCCAGATAGGTGTTCTCATCGGCGTCCTCACCCTCGCTGACGGGGAATTCCCTCACTCTGCGCACCGGCCGGGCAAAGGGCGCTTCCGCCGTCACCTCCGACTCCACTTTCAGGGCTTCGAAAGAAGACAGATAATGCTCGTCGATGAACTGCAGCTTCTCGGCCATGTCCATATTGCCATAGAGATAGATATAGCTGTTGGAGGGATGGTAATAGGTCCTGTGGAAATCCAGGAACTGCTCATAGGTCAGTTCCGGGATTGCCTCCGGGTCTCCGCCGGATTCACAGGCGTATGTGGTGTGGGGGTAGAGGGCCGTGCTGATCTCCCGGTACAGCACGCTGTCCGGCGAGGAAAACGCTCCTTTCATCTCATTATAGACTACGCCGTTGTAGGAAAGCTTCCCCTCCTCATCCAGTTCATAATGCCAGCCCTCCTGGCGGAAGATGGCTTCTTTCTCATAGATATTGGGATAGAACACCGCGTCCAGATACACATGCATCAGATTCTGGAAATCCTTGTCGTTGCAGCTGGCCACCGGGTAGACCGTGCGGTCCGGGTAAGTCATGGCATTCAGGAAAGTATTCAGGGAACCCTTTGCCAGCTCGATGAAGGGATCCTTGATGGGGAATTCCTTTGAGCCGCAGAGCACGGAGTGCTCCAGGATATGGGCCACGCCGGTGGAGTCCTTGGGCGTGGTGCGAAATCCGATATAGAAAACCTTGTTGTCGTCATCATTGGATATCAGAGCCAGCCTGGCTCCGGTCTTCTTATGCCGGCACAGATAGGTCACGCTGTCGATGTCCGCTATCTTCCTTTTTTCGATAATCTCATAGCTCGTCAAATCTTCTACCCTCATTTTTTACGCTCCTTTTCTCTCAAATCTGCCATTATAGTCCTAACAGCGCCAGTTTGCTGACGCTCACTTCCTGTATCACAAAGCCCTGCTGCTCTTTCAGGGCGGGCGGGGTGTCCGCAAGCTCCTCCACCGTGAGCAGCTTCGTCACATAGCGCTTCTTTCCGGCGCCGCGTGCCCCGCGTCCCTCTTCGCCGCCGAAGCCGAAGAGGGGCTTCTTCTCCTGGATGACGTTCACCTTGACCCTTGCTTTCATCTGCCTGTAGATTTTTACCAGAAAACTGTCCGGCGCCAGATAGTACAGATGGGTCTCCAACGTATCTTCCAGGTCCGCCCCGGGCAGGATATACCGCTCCATGATCAGGCGGAACTTAAAGGGAATCTCCTCATCGTCCAGAAGCTCCCTGAACGTATATTTGCTGCCCACATATAGCCGGGAGGTGTCCTGCATGCTGTATTTATAATCCTCGTATATTTTCTTTTCCATACTTCTCTCCACGCCAGTCCTATATCCTGCCGACATCCGGGAAATCCGTTCTGCGGATTCATCCGTCAATGTCCTCTATCTGGTGCCCGCTTACACGCATTGCGTCCCGGATGGCTTTCGCGGACAGGCCTGTCTCCTCCATCAGCTCCTCCGGCGTCACCTTTCTGCGCAGTTCCTGCGCCAGCTCCCCCGCCTTATCGGCCACCCGGTTCACCTTGTCGGCGATTTTTCTGTCATTCTTCTCGGTATCCGCGCGCTCCCTGATGCATTCCTCGCAGGCATCCATAATGCGCTTGACCAGCATCCCCCGGACCTCCGAGGGCTTCCCGAAAAATGGCTCGGCCTCCGCGCTTCTGTCGGCCTCTCCCATCCTGGCCAGCATCTCCACGCTTACCGCCAGAGCCACATTGCCCTCTCCGATCAAATCCTCCAGGGCCACGCCCTGTCCCGCGTAGAGTCTGGCGATATCCGCCACCTCCCGCAGGTAACTCTCCGTCAGTAACTGCCCTGCGGCCTTGTCTCCTGCCATGACCGACATGGCGTAAGCCTCTCTCTGTCCGTCACTGTATACAGGCAGAGCCTCTATCTCATCCAGATACATCTGCAGATAGTCTCTCTCCTCGTCAGTGAGGAACGCATCCTGGTCCGGCGGCTCCTCCCCGATGCCCACATTGCGCTTCCGCAGATATTCGAATACCATCTCCAGCTGGTTTTCCTTTAGATCCAGCCCGGCGAATTCGCTCCTCACCTGCTCCTCACTGACGCAGTTTCCCTGCTCTTTCGCAAGCCTGCGCACTCTTTCAAGAGTCTGCGCAAAAATAATTTCCTGATTCACTTGCCTCTCCTTTTCCCTTAATGGCACAAACAATCGGTGAAAACCCGGAAGAATGCCTGCACATAGCGAACCTTGTTCGCTTGGGCATTCTTAATTCTTCTCACCCTTTTATTTTACATGGGTGTGCGAAAACAGATGCTGCTGGCAGTATTCATAATTGCCGTTACACTTAGAGCAGAACCGGAACTCCAGATTGGGGTCATCATCCTCTGTCTGTCCGCAGATAGCGCATTTATGCTTCGTCACCCTGGAGTTGCGCCGGATGTCCTGCCGAAACTCCGCCCTGCGCTTCATCTGCTTTGGCGTCATATGGATATGGCTCCTGGAAGTAAGGAAGAAAATGACAAAATTCAGCAGGGAGGACGCAATGACAATCCTGGTCACCAGGCCTCCCGCGAAGAGGAAATCATACAGCAGCACCAGGCCGTCCAGAATGCCCAGCCACTTTACCTTCACCGGAATGAGGAACATCAGAAGCACCTGCACCTCCGGGAACGTGGCCGCAAACGCCAGGAAGATGGACATATTGACGTAATAGGTGGAAAACAGCAGCGACACAATCAGAGAAGTCTCTTTCAGGCCTGCGCTGCCAGTCAGGAAGAACTGAATCCCCAGCCATACAAAGCTGCCCAGAATCGTAAACAGCATACCTGACAGCAGATAGACATTGTACCGGTAGACTCCCCACGTATGCTCCAGGCTGGTGCCGATATTGTAGTAAAACAGCAGCATGATAATCGTGAACGGATTCAGCGAAGACGGCGGCATGATGATCCATGTGAAAAGCCGCCAGATCTGTCCGTGCAGGATGGCGTAAGGATCCAGCGTCAGATACAAAAGAAAATCAGCGTTGATCAGCTGGATGACATACCCCAATACATAGCATAAAATCAGTATCATGGAAAGATTGCTGATGGCATACTTTCCGAATTTCTTTTCAAAATTGCTCATTTTCTCCACTCCTTTTGCCCAATAACCTGTCTATATTCTATCATTCCCGCTCCCATAAGTAAACCAGACTTTTCCTATTTAATATAAAAATCAGTTTTTTAATAAACTTTTAACAGGTTCATATATTTGCATTTTGCCCCGCCGTGTACTATAATGTCTTAGAATGTCATGATGTGTCGGCATTCTTTTTTCCAGTGATTGATACTGGGTTCAATTGAGGAAGGATGATTTTACATGGAATTCACTACAAAAAGTGCAGTCTCTGACGATGTACTGACCCGCGATGCCGATGTATTTCTCGGCAATGCCAATGCTATTCTTGGCAATGCCAATGCCCTTCTTGGCAATGCCAATGCCCTACTTGGCAATGCCAATGCCCTTCTTGGCATTGATATAGGCTCCACCACCGTCAAGATTGCGATTCTGGACGAAGAGCATCATATTCTGTTTTCCGACTATGAGCGCCACTTTGCCAATATCCGGGAAACTCTCTCCAGGCTTTTGGAAAAAGCATATCAGCAGTTCGGCAATCTGACGCTGCATCCCATGATCACGGGATCCGGCGGCCTGACTCTGGCAAATTGCCTGGGCGTCCCCTTTACACAGGAAGTCATAGCGGTAGCCTCCGCCCTGCAGGAGCTGGCCCCGGAGACGGACGTGGCCATCGAGCTGGGCGGCGAGGACGCGAAGATCATTTATTTCGAGGGCGGCAATGTGGAGCAGCGCATGAACGGCATCTGTGCGGGAGGCACAGGCTCTTTCATCGACCAGATGGCTTCCCTGATACAGACGGACGCCTCCGGTCTGAACGAATACGCAAAGGAATACAAATCCCTCTACGCCATCGCCGCCCGCTGCGGCGTCTTCGCGAAGACGGACATCCAGCCCCTGATCAACGAGGGCGCCACCAAGGAGGATCTGGCGGCATCCATTTTCCAGGCCGTGGTGAACCAGACCATTTCCGGCCTGGCATGCGGCAAGCCCATCCGGGGCCATGTGGCATTCCTGGGCGGCCCGCTGCATTTTTTGTCGGAACTGAAAGCAGCTTTTATCCGTACGCTGAAATTAGACGACAAACATGTCATCGACACGGACAATTCCCATCTGTTCGCCGCCATCGGTTCCGCCCTGAACGCAAAAAAGGATAATTCCTGCTCCATGGAGGAGATGCTGCGGAGGCTTTCCTCCGAAATCAAAATGGAGTTCGAGGTAGAACGCATGGAGCCGCTGTTCGCCGACAGAAAGTCCTATGACGCTTTCCGGGAGCGCCACGCCAACGCCCATGTGGGCACGGCGCGGTTATCCGACTACAGCGGCAACGCGTTCTTAGGGATAGACGCCGGCTCCACCACTACGAAAATCGCCCTGGTGGGCGAGGACGGCTCCCTGCTCTATTCTTTTTACGCGGGCAATGACGGCAGTCCCCTGAAGACCGCCATCCGCTCCTTAAAGGAAATCTACGAGCAGCTGCCGGAAAACGTGCACATTGTCCGCTCCTGCTCCACAGGCTACGGAGAGGCTCTGATGAAAGCCGCGTTCCTCCTAGACGACGGCGAGGTGGAGACCGTGGCCCACTACTATGCCGCCGCTTTCTTCAACCCCGACGTGGACTGCATCCTCGACATCGGCGGCCAGGACATGAAATGCATCAAGATCAAGGACGGAGCCGTGGACAGCGTGCTGCTCAATGAGGCCTGTTCCTCGGGCTGCGGCTCCTTTATCGAGACCTTTGCCAAGTCCCTGAACTACAGCGTGGAGGATTTCGCGGCGGCGGCTGTTTTCGCAGAGCATCCGATTGATCTGGGTACCCGCTGCACGGTGTTCATGAACTCCAGGGTGAAGCAGGCCCAGAAAGAGGGCGCGGGCGTCCCCGATATCTCCGCGGGCCTTGCCTATTCTGTCATCAAGAACGCCCTGTTCAAGGTCATCAAAGTGTCCGATGCCTCGGAACTTGGCAGGAACATCGTAGTCCAGGGCGGCACTTTCTACAATGACGCCGTGCTGCGAAGCTTTGAGAAAATCGCGGATTGCGAGGCCATCCGGCCCGATATCGCAGGCATCATGGGCGCTTTCGGCGCGGCCCTGATTGCCAGGGAGCATTACGAGGAAAAGTATGAAACGGAAATGCTTTCCTACGAAAAGCTCTGCGCCTTGAAATATGAGACCAGCATGGCAAGGTGCAGAGGCTGCACCAACAGCTGCCGTCTTACCATCAATAAATTTTCGGGAGGCCGTCAATACATCTCCGGCAACCGCTGCGAGCGCGGCATCGGCGGGCAGAAGAATTCCCACGATGTGCCCAATCTCTTCGATTACAAGTTAAAGCGCCTGTTCTCCTACGAGTCCCTGGCGCCGGACGAGGCCAAAAGAGGCACGGTGGGTCTCCCCAGAGTGCTGAACATGTATGAGAATTACCCTTTCTGGCACACCTTTTTCACCAGACTGGGATACCGGGTAGTCCTCTCCCCCAGTTCCAACAGGCAGATTTATGAGCTGGGCATCGAATCCATCCCCAGCGAGTCGGAATGCTATCCCGCCAAGCTGGCCCACGGGCATGTGGAATGGCTGATTCAGCAGAAAGTGGATTTCGTGTTCTATCCCGCCCTGTTCTACGAGCGGGACGAGGTGGAGGGGGCCAACAACCACTACAACTGCCCCATCGTCACCTCCTACTCGGAAAACATCAAGAACAATGTGGAGGCCATCAGCACCGGTCAGGCAAAACTGCGCAATCCTTTCATGTCATTCCGCGACCTGGGCACTGTCACGGAAGCCTTGTTGAAAGAATTCAGAGAGCTGCCCTCCGATGAGGTGACCGCGGCTGCGTCCGCCGGATGGGAGGAAATGGACCACACCCGCATGGATATGCGCAAAAAAGGCGAGGAGACCATAGCCTGGCTGAAAGAGACCGGAAAGCGCGGCATCGTCCTGGCCGGACGTCCTTACCATATCGACCCGGAAATCAACCACGGTCTGCCGGAACTGATCACCTCTTTCGATGTGGCAGTGCTGACGGAGGACTCCGTCTCCCACTTAGGCTGCCCGGAAAGGCCTCTCATCGTATCCGATCAGTGGATGTACCACTCCAGACTCTACGCTGCCGCCAGCTACGTAAAGACCGTGGACAATCTGGACCTGATTCAGCTGAATTCCTTCGGCTGCGGCCTGGACGCCGTCACCACGGATCAGGTGAACGATATCCTGTCCGGCTCAGGCAAAATCTACACCTGCCTGAAAATCGACGAGGTGAACAATCTGGGCGCCGCCAGGATCCGCGTCCGCTCTCTGCTCTCCGCCATCCAGGTGCGGGAAAAGACCCACAAGGAGCGCACGCTGCATTCCTCCGCTATCGAAAAGGTCTCCTTCACGGAGGAGATGCGGCAGAACTATACCATCCTCTGCCCCCAGATGTCCCCGATCCACTTCGAGATCATGCAGGCGGCTTTCAACGCCTGCGGCTACAATTTCGTAGTGCTGGACAACGACAACAGGCACTCTGTGGACGTGGGTCTGAAATATGTCAACAACGATGCCTGCTATCCCTCCCTCCTTGTGGTGGGACAGATCATGGAGGCTCTGCTGTCCGGGAAATACGACCTGCAGAAAACCGCCCTCATCATGACCCAGACCGGCGGCGGCTGCCGCGCCACCAATTACGTGGGCTTCATCCGCCGGGCGTTGCAGAAAGCCGGCATGGAGCAGATTCCCGTAATCTCGCTGAATCTGGCCGGAATCGAGAGCAATCCCGGTTTCCACCTGAATGCGGATATGCTGATACGGGCCGCTGTGTCCGCTCAGTTCGGCGACATCTTCATGCGCTGCGTATACCGGATGCGCCCCTATGAAGCCACCCCCGGCGCAGTGGATGCCGTGCACAGGAAATGGGTAAAAAGGGCACAGGATTTCGTTTCCGCCAAGCATGTGAATCTGCTGAAATTCGGCAAGATGTGCCGGGAGATTATCCGGGACTTCGATGCGATTCCTCTTCTGGACATCCAAAAACCCCGGGTGGGCATCGTGGGCGAGATTCTGGTGAAATTCTCTCCCGCGGGCAACAATCACCTGGTGGAGCTGCTGGAGAGCGAGGGGGCAGAGGCCGTGGTGCCCGATCTGATGGATTTCATGCTGTACTGCTTCTATAACCAGATCTACAAGGCGGAGAATCTGGGCACCAGCAAAAAGGCAGCCCGCATATCCTCCATGGGCATCTGGGCCATCGAGCATGTACTGCGAAAGAGCATGATAAAGGAATTCCGGAAATCGAAGCACTTTACACCGCCTACACCTATTCGGGATATCGTCTCCTTTGCGGAACCGATTGTCTCCATCGGCAACCAGACAGGAGAGGGATGGTTTCTCACGGGAGAAATGGTGGAGCTGATCCACGAGGGCGTGCCCAACATCGTGTGCACCCAGCCCTTTGGCTGCCTGCCCAACCATGTGGTGGGCAAGGGCGTCATCAAGGCCCTGCGGAAAAGCTACCCCCAATCCAATATCGTAGCCATCGACTACGATCCCGGCGCCAGCGAGGTGAACCAGCTCAACCGAATCAAACTGATGCTCTCCACGGCCCAGAAGAACCTGACGGGAAAAGGCCGTCAGTGAGCCTGAAGAATCAATATGGAAAGGAACGGAAACTATGCCAGGAATCGTTATAGAAAAATCCAAAAACATCTGCAGCTTTGAGCAGCCTGTGACCACATTGTATCTGATTTCCCAGGGACGGGTAGAGGTACAGTGCCCGGGAGGCTCCTATCAAATCGGCATCGGGGATGTGGCGGGCATCTGTGAGATATGCTCCGAGATACACTTTCTGACCTACACCGCGCTGGAGGACACCACCCTCATGCCCTATCCCCTGACCAGCATGGAGGCTTTGGAGGATCTGCTGCAGAAGCGCCCCGGCATCGCGAAGCTGTTCATCCTCTCCCTCCTGCGGCAGTTTGGCGCCATGATAGAGCAGGCGTCCGTGTCGGAAGTGGGCAGCGCGTCGCTTTACCGGAGGCTGCGGACGGACTGCGATCTGTATGCCGGTTTGTGCGAAAAGCATAAAGTCCCCTCCCGCATTCCCCCGGAAGCGGAGGAGATCCCGCACTGTCTGGAGGACTCCTGCGATGAATGGCTGAGCAAATATTATGCTTCGCTGCAGCGTGTCTATACGGGCGCGGATTCCGACATCCTGCTTCAGGAGGCGGGGTTGTCCCTGGGGGTGCTGAGAAAGGGCTCCCTTGACCTGAACAAGACCTACCGGGTGCTGGAAGCCCAGGCCCAGTACCGTTCCCAGATCATATGCTGCTATTACAGCCAGTCAGGGAACGATATGTTCGACGCCATGACCAAGCTCTACTACCGCCTCTGCCAGGAAGGGACAGACTGCGGCGAACTATACAATCACATTTCCCGGATGCTTCGCCTGCCCGAAGAATACGATATCCCGCCGGAAGCCCAGGCCACTGTCCGGACCCAGGCTTTCCGCAGAAAAGAGGAGGCCCTGGCCCATCCTGAGGCGGCCCAGGGCGCCGGAGAGGGCTCCGACGCGGATATCCTGCAGCTGCTGGAGGGGTCTTTGGAGACCATTCTGGATTTCGCCGGGCTGGACGGCGATAAAGAGGCATCTTTCCGGGAGCATGTAGCCCATTACCGGGCCACCAGGGACAAAAACTCCACGGACGATGAGTGCAGCCGCCTGCGAAGGGTGCTGACAGAGGAATTCTATCTGCTGTACACGGAGGTCTTCGAGCGCTCCCTCTCCGTCCCCAGCCTGCCGGTTCCGGTGCGCATGTTCCTCTATTTCGGCTACGTGGACGAGGCGCTGGCAGGAGAAGACAACAGCGTCGTCCTTTATCGCCTGGCCAGCTATATGAGTGAGCCGGGGCAGATGAACGTCTATACTTTCTACGACTGGCTGATGGCAATCTATGATGGGGAGAAAAATCCCAGCCGAAGCGAGCTTGACGAGGATTACGACGACTTCGTCTATCTCCAGAAGAAAAGGAACAATCTCTCCGCAGCGGAGGTCTCGGCCCTGGAAAACGACCGTCTGGCAAAGGTGCGCTACGAGCTGGAGAATCTTTTCCCAGTGGCCAACAAAGTGACTTTCGGCCGTGTGACCACTTACTGTCCCGTGTTCACCGCCGAGAACATGCTCAAGGACTTGAGGGACTCTTTCGTCACTCCGGAGAAGGTCGGCGGCGCCCTGGCCATGCTCAAAGCAGTGGATTTCTCGGCCTTTTATCGGGAGACCATCGATTACGAGATGTCCCAGGCCATGAACCGGGAGCCCATCCACGTGGAATACCTGCCGGACATCATCCTGATGCCCAACGCCGGAATCAGGGGCTCTCTGTGGCAGGAAATCGAGGGCCGGAAGCGCAACAGCCCCAGCCGCATGATCCTGCCCGCGTTCTACATGGAGAACCTGGACACCGCAATGGTTCGCATGACCGGCGAATTCCGCTGGGAAATGTGCAAGCGCATCCAGAGCGGGCGCTGGAACGATGTGTCGGAGCCATCCCTCACCAGCGAATATTTTGACTATATGCAGTTCTACAAGAAGAATACCGAACTGAGCAAGGACGCCAAAGAAAAGCTGCAGAACAGCCTGGTAAGAGCCAAGAACAGCTTCCGGGAAATGTTCGTAAGGGACTATGTCACCTGGATCATGTATGAGAGCAACGGTTCGGCCAGGCTGAACAAGGTGGCCCGGAGAATCCTCTTCATGTACTGCCCTCTTCCCGCTTCCATGGACGCGGCGCTGGAGCAGAACCCCATGTTCTCCGAGCTGCTGGGCCGCCAGCGGATTCTGTCCGGGCAGCGGGTGCAGAAGCTGGGCATTCTGAGGCAGAAGCTGCGTAACAGCAACACACCTGTCCCGGACTGCCTGGAGCAGGAAATCGCCTTTGCTTCCAGAAAGCCGGAAATCAGCTAGCAGGGTCTCCGGGGCCCGGGAATATTACAGAAAACGGAATGCCGAAATCCGCGCCGCCCATCAGGGCGGAGCGGATGCCAAGGGCCTGGCAGGCACTTCCGCTTTCTGCAGGCCTATAGCCGCAAAATGCCGCGCGCCAGTCACTTCCTATTATCACGAATCCGCCAGCTGCTTTCCCAGCGTCTTGCGCACATGAAAATACGCCGGAATCAGAAATAAGTCCGCGAACAGCCATGCCAGGGGATTCCCCAGCGCCACGCCGGTGAACCCGAGCAGAGGCACCAAAGCGAAGCCCACAAGTCCTCTCGCCACCATCTCGAATACTCCCGCCAAAATGGCAAAGGTAGGAAATCCCATTCCCTGTATCAGGAAACGGATGATGTTCACCAGTCCCAGCAGGGTGTAACAGGCAGTATTGAAAATCATGAGCATCCGCGCGTTGTCTATGATGGCGCTCTCCGAAGCGTCCAGGAACAGGGATGCCAGCGGCCTGCCCAGAAAGATACTGACAAGCAGTGCGATTACGGCATATCCCACTCCCAGCATAATGCAGGATTTCAGCCCCTCGCCGATGCGGTCCAGCTTCTTCGCCCCTACATTCTGCCCGCCGTAGGTGGCCATGGTGGAGCCCATGGCGTCAAAGGGGCAGGCCAGGAATCCGTTGATGCGCCCGGAGGCCGTGACAGCCGCCACAGCGCTGGAACCCAGAGTATTGGTAGCGCTCTGCAAGATCACGCTGCCGATGGCAGTGACAGAGTATTGCAGACCCATGGGTACGCCCATGCCGCACAGCACGCGCATCCTGTGTCCGTCCGGCGTCCACTCTTCCCTCCGGATCCGCAGGATTTCAAATTTTTTCATCATGAACAGCAGGCAGCAGACCCCGGACACCCCCTGGGAAATCACGGTGGCCAGCGCCGCTCCCTGTACGCCCATGTGCAGGGTCACGATAAAGAAAAGGTCAAGGCCCACATTCAGAAAAGAGGACATCACCAGGAAAATCACCGGCGTCCTGCTGTCTCCCAAAGCGCGGATGACGCTGGAGGTCATGTTGTAGAGAAAAGTCACCGGAATCCCCAGAAAGATGACCCATATGTAGGAACAGGATCTGTCGATGATGTCTTCCGGCGTCCGCATCCACACCAGAATCTGCCTTGCCAGGGATGTGGTCAGCACAGTCAGCGCCGCGGCGAAGCCGATGGACAGCCAGATGCAGTTCGCCACATACTTCCGCAGATCCTCATAATCCCGGGCCCCGAATTTATGGGCCACCGGGATGGAAAAACCGCTGCATACTCCCATGCAGAAGCCGATAATCAAAAAATTCACGGAGCCAGTGGCGCCCACTGCCGCCAGATTGTCCGTGCCCAGGAAACGGCCCACAATCACCGTATCCACCAGGCTGTAGAACTGCTGGAACATAAATCCGAACAGGAGGGGAATCGAAAACCCCAGAATCAGCTTCATGGGAGACCCCATTGTCATATCCTTTGTCATAGTCATATCCTCTTTTCCCATAAGCTCCGGCACAGCCGCCCCGAAACTCATCATATCTGAAAAAGTATAGACTTTCTCCTGAAAAAGTGCAATGTACTTTTTTGCCCGAATCTATTCATAAATCTATGTACTATTTTGCACACGAAAGCGCCGCTCCCGTACCGGAACAGCATAAAAGCGCATTCGGAAAACTCTCCTCCTGCGCTCTTTAAATACATTTTTGCCGCATTATCTTATTCTCTGCCCTGTGGCTTTTCTGATTCCGCTCAGGAAGCCGCTTTCTCCCGGTCCCCCAGATACTGCTGCAGCACCTGTGCCACTTCTTCCGGTCCCAGCCCGGATTCGGAGATAATGTCGCTTACTACCTCCAGTTCCTTGCGCCTCTTCTCCTGGTACAGTTCCTCAAGTTCGCGTTTCTCCGATGCCACCCGGGTCTCCAGAGCCTCTATCAGCTCCTGCTTTGCGCTTATCTTTTCCTCAATCGTCTTGCGCTGTCCTCTTGCCATAAACTTTCTCCTTTCATCGGACTGTTCCCAATCCTTTTCTACCAGTATATGGACAAGATTTGGAAAATATTCCCCAAAAAATATTTTTTTGCATCCCGAACCCCAAACGCGCACCTTTCATTATGACAGTAAGGAAATAAAGTCCTCCAAGAGGACGACAGAACCCTCATTATGACAGCAATGTAATGAAGTCCTCCAAGAGGACGACAGAACCCTCATTATGACAGCAATGTAATAAAGTCCTCCAAGAGGACGACAGAACCCTCATTATGACAGCAATGTAATGAAGTCCTCTTTGGTCATCCCGCCAAGCTGCCCCGCATCCCCCGAAATGACCTGATCCGACAGCGCCCTCTTGCTCTCCTGCAGCTCCTGAATCTTCTCCTCAATGGTTCCCTTTGCAATCAGCCGGTACACCACCACCATTTTCGTCTGGCCAATGCGGTGGGTGCGGTCTGTGGCCTGGTTCTGCACTGCCAGGTTCCACCAGGGATCGTAGTGGATGACTACATCCGCCCCTGTCAGGTTCAGCCCCACGCCGCCTGCTTTCAGGGAAATCAGGAATACTTTCGTATCGTCTTTATTAAAGTCCTTGACCAGCTGCAGCCTCTTCTCCTTGGGAGTGGCCCCGGTGATGGTATAGAAACTGATTCTCTCCTCTTCCAGCCGCCCGGCAATCAGCTCCAGCATGGAAGTGAACTGGGAGAACAGCAGCATCTTGTGGCCGCCCTCCACAGCGCTTTTCACCAGCTCCACACAGGCCTCCAGCTTGGCGGACTCCCCGTGATAATTTTCAAAACACAGCGCCGGATCGCAGCAGATCTGCCGCAGCTTCATCAGCTCCGCCAGAATCTGTATCTTGTTCCTCTGGAATTCCCGGGCATCCTGCATGACAATCCGCTGTCTCATATTGACTACCTGCGCATCGTAAAGTTTCTGCTGCTCGGGCTCAAACTTCACATAACGGTTCTCCTCCAGCTTCTCCGGCAGGTCTTTCAGCACATTCTCTTTCATCCTGCGCAGGATGAAAGGCGCCGTCATCCTCTGAAGCCGCTCCAGCGCCCCCTGATCCTCACTGCGCACGATGGGAGCCTCGAACTCGTTCCGGAACACATCATATCCATACAGATATCCCGGAATCAGGAAATCGAAAATGCTCCAGAGCTCGCTGAGGCGGTTTTCGATGGGCGTGCCTGTCAGGGCATAGCGCGTCCTGCTCTTCACCGCTTTCACGGCTTTGGCTGCCGCCGTGGTATGGTTCTTGATATACTGGGCCTCATCGATGATCTGATAGCTGAATTCCTTGTCCTCATAATGCTCTATATCACGCTTCAGCAGATCATAGGAGGTCACTAGTACATCGTATTCTTTATAATGGGAAAGTTTCTCCCGCCGCTCCTCCTGCCCGCCGGTGATGAAGCCGCAGGAAAGCTCCGGCGTATACCCCCGTATCTCCTCGCCCCAGTTGTACACCAAAGAAGCCGGCGCCACCACCAGAGCCGTGCCCTTCTTTCCCTCCAGCTTGGCCGCCAGCAGGACAGAGAGCATCTGCAGCGTCTTGCCAAGGCCCATATCGTCCGCAAGGATTCCCCCCAGCCCATAGGCCTCCAGGGTCCGAAGCCATCTGTAGCCATTCCTCTGATAGCCCCGCATGATTTCTTTCAGCGAGGGCGGCTCCTCGAAATCCGCATCGTTCACTGTCTTGAAATTCTTCACCATCTCCCGGAAATAACTGTCCCTGCTGCTGTAAATCTCTTCATTTTTCTCCAGCAGCTTGTCCAGATACAGCGCCCGGTACAGGGGGAGCTTCACATTGCCTTTCAGCAGTTCTTTCGGGCTCATCCGCAGGGATTCCATCATCTCTGCCAGTGTCTGCAGGGCCCCTTCCTCGTCCAGGCTCAGGAAATCCCCGTTTTTCAGCCGATAGTATTTCTTTTTCTGGCGATAGCTCTTCAGGATGTCCAAAAGCTCTTCCGGCGGCACGTCCTGGGTGGCGATATTCAGATTCAGCAGATTCCTGGAAACCGATATGCCCACGCTCATCCGCACCCTTCGCCCGATATTCAGATTGCTGAACCGCCTGGTGCACTGTACCTCCCCCAGCGCAAGCAAAGCGTCCACGCCCTTGTCCAGCACCTGGAACATCAGGCCCTCATCCCGGCCGCAGTTCAGCTCCTGCTTTTCATTGTCCCAGTCGGGAAACCACTGTCTGGCCAGGAACAGGGCCTCCTGCTCCCTGGTTCCCTCTCTGAAAGGCTCCAAAGGCCGCTCCCTTTCACCGTAATCTGTTACACGGAATTCCGTATCCCCGTATCTGGCTCCCACCCGGCAGCTCATATCATGGTTCTCCGCGTCCAGGTAGAATACGAACTCTGCCTGAGGCGGCAGGAAACCCGCTATCTCCTCGGCATTCTCCTCCATGATGTCCACGGCTCCCTCCAGCTGGGGCAGCACGGAGTAATAGAACTGGGGCAGCTTATTGCGGCCCACTTGAAAGGTCAGCGTCCCCTCCTGGCAGAACTGAGCCATGATCTGAACCTTTTTCAGGAAATCCTGCTCCAGTCTGTACAGTCCTGCCTCGCAGATATAGTAGGCCGTCCCCACCCCGTAGAAAAGCTGCGGCATACGGCAGTCCACTGTAATCCCGTGGAATTCCCTGTGCATCCCGAAATCGTTCTTCCGGATAGTCATGGATATCTTCGGATTCTGCTCCTTTGCGTACAGAGTCGCTTTCCATTTCGTATCGCTGTCTTTGTCCTCATATTCCAGGGAGTCCTGACCTAACAGCCTGTACAGCTCATCCAGCCGCCAGCCGGAAAGGGCCAGCTCCCCGTCCTTGGAGGCGGCTCGCTTGGAATAGCTGTTGGCCTCTATCATCCTTTTCTCGAAAGCCACTTCCTCTTTTACGATTCTGCCTATGAAATCAATCCACCGTCTGCATTCTGTGGCAAAATTGTTAATATTGTGGTTGATGCTGGTGCTGGTGCCGTACATATCGGTCTTGGACTCCTGCACATTGTGGTAGAACCCGAACAGGTCCTTTATCACGAACAGCTTCTTCTCCCCTATCCTGAAGGAGACGTTCAGCCCTCCGTTCTTCAGGGTCACCCTGGGGACCAGGGTCAGGCTCTCCGCCTTTCCTATGGCATCCGACACCACGATGTTGGCGCGCCGCTCATAAAAAGCCTGTATCAGCCGCATCCCCTGCCAGTCCGTGGCATCCCCCAGATTCTTGTCCTGGAGATAGTCCTCCACCAGCATCAGGAGGGCTCCCAGATAGGGACAATACTCCCTTCTGTAATATCTGCTGTAATAATGCCGCCTGCACTCCGCGCACTGGCATTCCGCGTACAGAGCGCTGTCCCGGTTGAACAGGATATGGATGGGAAAAGTCGTCTTTCCCTCCCTGCCCTCTCCGGCGGCCTCGCCCACCGTCTCGGTCCTGCCCTCAGCATATCCGCTGTGGACCTCCTGGAGGCTTATCTTTTTCTCCCGGCAGAGGGTTTCCGCTTTCTGGGTGACGGCCTTGGTCAGCCGCATATTTTTGCGTATGGCCCTGCAGTCGAAATACTGATACCGCCCAAGTTCCGCGTAATCCGCCAGTCTGCGCCTTTCCGTCTCCGGGGAGTCCTCTTCCTCCTGGCGGTTCAGGACGATATATTCTTTTTCCGCTTCTCCTGCTGCCTCCTCAGCAGCCTCTGCGTCTTTTACTGTATCCTCTCTTCCTGTGGTATCCTTTTCCAGCCGTCTTTTATGCGTCCCCATAATTTTATGTGTTCCTTTCCCCGTTTACCGCGCTTTTCCGCATATGAAATTCTTTCCGGAAAAGCAATACTTACATTATATCTTCTTACCAGCATACCTGCAATGGATAAATGTCTGAATTTAGATGCTTTTAGCGGATTTTCTCTATCTGAGAAAAAAGGTTTTATTTTAAAACGACTTATGCTATACTTGGATAAGTTTTTCAGAGCGGTGCAGGCAGGCTGTATCGCGGCTTACATTTTACATGAGGGAGGCATTGGCCTTTGGAACAGAAAGAAAAACGTATTGTGGTAAAAGTGGGGACTTCCACCCTGACCCATGAATCCGGCGCACCGAATCTGCGGCGGATGGGACATCTGGCCCGGATTCTGTCAGATCTGCACGGGATGGGGCACGAGGTGATTCTGGTATTTTCCGGCGCCATCGCAGTGGGCACATCCAGGCTGGGGCTGCGGGAACGCCCCGGGGAGCTGCGGATGAAGCAGGCCGCCGCCGCGGTGGGCCAGTGCCAGATGATGCATATCTTCGACCAGTTCTTTGGCGAATACAGCCAGTCTGCCGCACAGATCCTGCTCACCGGCGACGATGTGGAGGACACCTGCAGACGGGAGCATTTAAAGGGAACTTTCTCCGCATTGCTGGAAATGGGCGTCATACCGGTGGTAAATGAGAACGATTCTGTTTCTTCCGCCGAGATTGAGACCGGGCGTCACAAGGTACTGGGCGACAACGACACCCTCTCCGCCATTGTGGCAAAGCTGTGCCGGGCAGATCTTCTGGTGCTGCTCAGCGATATCGACGGGCTGTATGACGCCGACCCGAAGACCAATCCGGAGGCGAAGCTTCTCCACCATGTAGCCTCCCTGACACCGGAAATCCTGGAAATGGCCGGAGGCGCGGGCACCTGGCGGGGCACAGGCGGCATGGCCACCAAGCTCTCTGCAGCCCGCATCGCCATGGAGGCGGGCTGCGACATGGTAATCGCCAACGGAGCGGACATGGACAGCCTCTATCCAATCGTGGAGGGGCAGACCGTCGGCACACGGTTTCTGGCAGCAAATCCAAATCAGGAGGAAACGATATGACGATATTGCAGCAGCAGGGACAGGCGGCCAAATCTGCCTCCCGCACTCTCGCCACAGCGGGAACAGCCGAAAAGAATGCCGCACTGGAAGCAATCGCAGCTGTCCTTGCGGACAGGCAGCAGGAATGGCTCCGGGCAAACGCCGAAGATGTATCCGCCGCCAAAGAGGCCGGGATGCGCCCCGCCATGCTGGACCGGCTGACTTTGACCAGGGAGCGTATTGAGGGAATCGCAGAAGGAATCCGGCAGATCATCTCACTTCCAGATCCCATCGGGCGGGTGGACAAGATGGAGACCCGGCCCAATGGGCTCATCATCGGCAGACGGCGGGTTCCCCTGGGGGTCATCGCCATCATCTATGAGGCCCGGCCCAATGTCACTGTGGACGCCGCGGCACTGTGTCTGAAATCCGGCAATGTCTGTATCCTGCGGGGCGGCAGGGAGGCTATCCATTCCAATCGCTGTGCGGTATCCCTCATGCGGGAGGCGCTTGTGTCGGCAGGGCTGCCCGGGGACTGCATCAGCCTGGTCCAGGATCCCGGCCGTGAGAGCGCAAATGAGCTGATGCATCTGGACGGATACGTGGATGTGCTCATTCCCAGGGGCGGGGCGGGACTGATTCGGACTGTGGCCAAAGAAGCCAGCGTCCCTGTCATCCGCACCGGCGAGGGCATCTGCCATATCTATGTGGACAGCGAGGCCGACCTGGATATGGCTGCCAGTATCCTCCACAATGCAAAATGCTCCCGCCCTTCCGTGTGCAATGCGGCGGAGTGCGTGCTGGTACAGGAGGACATCTCGGAAGCTTTCTGGGCAAAGGCGCTGCCCCTGCTGGAGAAGCATAAAGTCGAGCTGCGCGCGGACGGGAAAGCCCTGAAAATACTGGGCGAGAAAGCTGTGCCTGCATCGGAGGCGGATTGGGATACAGAATATGACGACTACATCCTGGCAATACGGACGGTCCGGGACTGCGAGGAGGCCATCGCTTTCATCAATGCCCACGGCACAGGCCATTCGGAGTGCATCGTCACCGACAGCTATTCCAAAGCCCAGCGGTTCCTGAACGCAGTGGACGCGGCCGCCGTATATGTCAACGCCTCCACCCGCTTCACGGACGGCGGTGAGTTCGGTCTGGGCGCGGAAATCGGCATCTCCACCCAGAAGATGCACGCCAGAGGCCCCATGGGGCTGGAGGAACTGACCAGTTGCAAGTATGTGGTCTATGGAGAAGGCCAGGTACGAGAATAACGAGGAAAATGTTGCCGGCGGCGTGGTTTTTACGTAAAATATGTATCGGGAGATAAATGCTATATGGATAACAAAGAGATGGTTTTTGGTTTTATCGGCACAGGAAATATGGGCGGAGCGTTAGCACAGGCGGCCAGGCACAGGATAAAAGGTTCACAGATTCTCCTGGCCAACCGCTCCCCGGAAAAGGCCCTGTCGCTGGCGCGGGAACTGGAGGCAAAAACAGCGGACAATCAGGAAATCGCCAGAGAAGCCGATTACATCGTCCTGGGAGTCAAACCCCAGCTGATGGAGGAAGTCCTGGCGGAAATCTCGCCAATGCTGGAGCGGAGGGAGGATTCCTTCGTGCTGGTGAGCATGGCCACGGGGCTCACCGTCGCCCGGATACAGGAGCTGGTCGGCAGGGACTATCCTGTCATCCGCATCATGCCCAATACTCCTGTATCCATCGGCGAGGGGATGGTCCAGTACGCATGCAGCGAGGCTGTCACGGAAAGTACTCTGCAGATATTCCTGGATGCCTTTGCCTGGGCCGGACGGTTCGCCTCCATTCCGGAATTCAGGATGGACGCGGGATCTGCCGTCTCCGCCTGCGGGCCCGCCTTTGCGGATATCTTCCTGGAGGCCATGGCGGACGGCGGGGTGGCCTGCGGCCTGTCCAGAGAACAGGCCATGGAGCTGGCGGCACAGATGCTGGCAGGCACGGCCAAGCTGGCTCTGGAATCCGGCCAGCATCCCGGCTCCCTGAAAGACGCTGTCTGCTCTCCCGGCGGCACCACCATCCAAGGGGTGCGAAAGCTGGAGGAGTCCGGTTTCCGCGGGGCGGTGATCAATGCCGTCATCGCCTCCTATGAGAGGACGCTGGAACTGAAGCAGTGAACGGATTGCCGGCAGTCGGTTTGGGATTTTTCCGGCTGCGTGTTGCAAGGGAAAAATCGTATAAATCGGCGGCAAAACGGCCAATCCTGATTGCTCCCGGACGGAGAGGGAAATCAAGGCAGACCCACGGCGGGCGGAACGGGCGGCACAGGCGAAGGCCCGATAGCCGCCCCTTTCCGCCGGAGGTTCACCCTCTGGCGATTTTCGCCGGATACCATTTCTGGAACCACATTGTGAAGACCCCCATCAGGGCCGGGAGGACGGAATTGATGGCCCCGATCCACGCTCCTGCCTCTGTCCCCATGACGGCGTAAGTCCACAGGGGCGTCAGCAGATACAGGATGCCCCACAGCAGCGTCAGAATCCGGTTTGTCTTCAGGAACATCGGATTGCGGAGCGCATCCTCCCCATTATACTGGTTCATGGAATAATACGCGGTGAGCGGAATCCTGCGAGTGCAGCTGGCCGTCCACATGATGCCGAAGCTGAGATAGGCCAGAGGCACCGCCAGTCTTTCCGGGGCGCCCAAAAGCGAGAGGACAGCGAACCCCGCCACCAGCGCCGCCGACAAAAGGTCATAAAAAGTCTTCCGGCTGCGGTAAGACAGCAAAGGCATCACCATGCACACCGCCAGGCTGGCCAGGCTGCCCCAGCGGCT
Organism: Acetatifactor aquisgranensis; assembly: GCF_943193215.1. Taxonomy (NCBI): domain Bacteria; kingdom Bacillati; phylum Bacillota; class Clostridia; order Lachnospirales; family Lachnospiraceae; genus Acetatifactor; species Acetatifactor aquisgranensis. The sequence goes on from NZ_CALPDH010000029.1 coordinate 51,090, forward strand.
GTCAATGGGCACTGCCGCCCAGAAGACAATCCAGGGAATCAGCAGAATATTCATGTTCGTCCCTTTGCGCGGCATGCAGACGCCCACGGCTCCCTGAGTTCCTGTTCCCGGCGGCATTCCGGCCTCCCCATTCTTTCCCCGCCTTTCCATCCCCTGCGGCGCGCCGGACGCCTCTTGCGCATCCTCCCCCGCTCCGATGCCTCCGAAATATTTTTCCCAGTTCAGCATCAGGCTAAAATCACCTTTCACCCGGTACAGATGCTTCATGAGCGCCTCGTCCCCCCGGATTTCTCCTCGTGAGATGGACTGCCACACGGTGAAAGGAGTCTCAATCCTCGTGGTGGCGGCCCCGAATCCGTCGGTGACGACCCTGCTCCCCTCTTTGCCCAGAATCACCTGATAGCATTCGTCCAGATCCGTATAGCACATTTCCAGCACGATATCTTTTCCGGGATAGTTTTCCCTCCGATAGAGGGCTGCCATCTGACGGGTGAAGACAAGGGCATCCGATTCCCGCCCTCCGGTCTCCTTATCTATGCCCCAGCTGGCGTCCGCCATGCTTTCAAATACCTCCCTGGGGTATAACAGTTCGCCCAGCTTTTCCTTTGTCTCAGGCCGGATGCCTCCCCGGACATACTCTCTCCCCGCCTGCCGCACATGTTCCAGATATCCCTCTGTCCTCCGGGACAGCTCCGGCACCCGGAACAGTTCCCCCTGACCGCAGAAAATCGCCGTATATGCCTCCCTGCCGCAGAGGTGGCCGAACAGGCTGTGCACCCCGTCGTAATTCCCCTCCGCGCTGTAGAATCCGCAGGTGGAGATAAGGACGCTCCTTTTGCCGCTCATATCATAGCGGGAGGGATGGCTGCCGCTGCCCGTCTCCGCTTCATTTTCCACCATGAAGGGAAGCATCATGGGCAGCTGGCGGTCTATCAGGTTCTTCAGTCCCCCCGGCACCGAATAATAATAGAGGGGAAAACTCCATACCGTCACGTCCGCCCACAGGAGCTTTTGTATCACTTCCCGCATATCGTCCTGGATGCAGCAATTCCCGGGGGTTTTGTCCCAGCAGGAAAAGCATCCCAGGCAGGGGCGTATCTCCAGCCGGCTGACCTGGATTTCTTGGATTTCCGTCTCCTCCGCCCAGACCTCCCCGCTGCACGCCCCTTCCGCTTGCGGTTCCCTGTCTCGGGTCTCTCCGTCCCGCGAATAGAAGGCATTGTCGTCTTCATATTTCTCGGCCAGCCCTTCTCTCATTCCCTCCAGAAAGCGCTTCGTCAGTTTCCAGGTATTGCTCCGGTCCCCCTTGGGACTTCCGTTGATTGCCAGAATCTTCATTTTGATTCATCCCTCCTTTCCGCCTGCCCGCAGCCTGTCGATGCAGCTCTGGGCCCACTCTGTATGCATCTTCATATTCCGCAGGCCATATTCAACAGTCATCTGCCAGTACAGGGCTTTCTCCCTGTCCTCCAGGTAACTGCTGTAGTTCGCTATATGCTCCGGCACGGCAGCAAGGCTTTGGACGAACATTTCACAGCAGGACTTCAGGGCTTCAAAATAGCGGATGTTTTCCTCTCTGCCGCGCTCCCCCATAAAGAATACTTTCATCAGCACCGGTACCCGGGGCGCTATGTCCGGCCCCTCCTCGGAAAGCCACCGCAGCAGCTCCTCCCGGCCCTCCTCCGTAACCGAATAGACATTTTTGTCCGGCCTGCCCTGCTGGGGCACACAGCATTTTGACACCCAGCCCTTCTGCTCCAGTGTCTGCAGTTCACGGTAAATCTGGCTGGTCTGGGCATTCCAGAAATAGTACAGGGAATCCCTGAAAGCCGTATTGATTTCATATCCCGTCATGTCCTGATAGTTCAAAAGGCCTAAAATTCCGTGCTTCAGCATCTATATCTCCTCCTTCTGCCGCCCGCCTGCTTTCGTAGGCCTGGCTCCATGATTGTTTTTCTATTATATTCCACTTGTGGAATATATGCAAGTCAAAAAAGGGCCGGCACTCAAATATAGCGGCTCCTTCTTGTCAATCCGTGTTTCTTGACAAAATACCATAGGAAACGTACAATGAAAAAGAAAGAGAAAGCAATCGCCTCATCAAAAGGAGTACGCGGGATGGATACAGGGAAAAAAATCGATGCTCAGGCCCAAAAAGGATATGTCATTGTAGAGTCAGGCCCGGACCGGCCTTTCCGGATTCTGTACGCGGATCAGGCCGCATGCGACATGCTCGGCACATCTATGGCCAGACTGCATGCCGCCAGGGCTCCGAAGCCGGCCCCGAACCATCTGGACAGCGCATCTGTGGCGCTGGATACAGACCATCAGCTATGGATTCTGAATACCACCGACAGCCGTCTGAAGAGCGAAGCCGAGCTTATCCGGATGAACCAGAAGCTGGAGGAAGCCCTGAGCGCGGCGGAAGCGGCAAACCGGGCAAAAAGCGCTTTCCTGTCCAATATGTCCCACGACATCCGCACCCCCATGAACGCCATCTCCGGCATGACCTCCATCGCCCTGTCCCATATCGACGAAAAGGCCAGAGTGCTGGACTGTCTCCACAAGATACAGACAGCGTCCTCCCATCTGATGAGCCTGGTGAACGATGTACTGGATATCTCCCGGATAGACAGCGGCAGGCTGAGCCTCAACGAAGAACAGTTCTCTCTGGCAGACCTGGTTCATGATGTAACCGTCATGGTGCGCCCCCATGCCGCCCAGAAAGAACATAATCTGAAAATAGAAATAGGGCAGATTTACGATGAGAACCTGATCGGTGATTCCCTGCGCCTGCGGCAGATTTTTGTAAATATCATCAGTAATTCGATAAAATATACACCAAATAACGGTGAAATCACCGTCTCCATCTCCCAGCGCCCAAGCCATGACAGAACTTCGGAAAAAGAGGAGACCCTGTGGCTGGACTTCACCTGTCAGGACAATGGCATCGGCATGAGCGAAGAGTTCCTGAGCCGTATCTTCCTGCCCTTTGAGCGGGCCCATAATTCCACCATCAGCAAAATCGAGGGCACCGGACTTGGAATGTCCATCGTGAAAAACCTCACTGAACGCATGGGAGGACGGGTACAGGTGGAGAGCAAAGAAGGCAGCGGCAGCCTTTTCCGGATAGAGCTTCCCCTGACCGTCATGCCGCGGATCCGGAAAGCCTGCGACAGGCTGGCCGGATTGACCGTGCTCATAGCTGACTGCATGGACAGCAGGGCAGAAAAAATGATGTCCTGCCTCAGGGAGGAGAACATCATTCCCGTGCATGTCAGAAACGCTCTGGATGCCGTGGCCTGGCTGACCCAGGCCAGGAGCGAGAACCATATGCCCTGCGCCCTGCTTCTGGGGCAGGATCTGGAAGACATGCCCGTGCTGGATCTGGCTGCCCATGTCAGGCAGTCCGCAGGCCGGGATTTCCCTATCCTGCTGATATCGGAAGCCGACTGGGTACAGCTGGAGTACCGCGCCACCCGGGCGGGCGTCAGCGCCTTCGTTCCCTGTCCTCTGTTCAAAAGCAGGCTTTTGGACACCCTGGCAAATCTCACGGATCATGACAGGAACTGTGAAACTACCGCTGCGACGGCCAAAGCGGATTACAGCGCCTGCCATGTGCTGTTGGTGGAAGACAATGAGCTGAACCAGGAAATCGCGCTGGAAATGCTCTCCGGCAACGGCGTGCAGGCGGAGGTTGCAGGCAACGGCGCAATGGCCCTGGAGAAATTCACGGCTTCCCCGGAGGGCTATTATGACCTGATTTTCATGGACATTCAGATGCCTGTCATGAACGGATATGAATCTGCCATGCATATCCGCGCCCTCCCCAGGACCGATGCCGGGAAAGTCTGGATCGTGGCAATGACCGCCAACGCATTCGTAGAGGATATCCGCGCCGCCAGGGAAGCCGGCATGAACGAACATCTGGCAAAGCCCGTGAACCTGGAACAGCTGCAGGAGATTCTTCACAGACGGCTGGGGAAAGCGTAAAAAGGGGGAACTATGCAGGCATATCAGGAAGAATATATCGCAAATTTAAAAGAAATCGCCGGACTTGCCCTGCAGGGCAGACAGAATGCGCGCAGCTTCGACGCCTATCTGGAATGCCAGCTACAGTGCAAAGAACAGGAGGAGAAAACAGCGGCCCGGAACATGAAGCTTCTGCGGGACAATCTGTTCCCCCTGCTGGACTGCCTGTTTGAAGCGGACAGCCGGCAGCTCCAGAATCTGGAAGAATTCGCCGGTGCATTGTTCGATGGACGAAACGAGCTGGATGTGGGGCTCTTCTGTCAGATCCGCCGCGCCCTGCTGAGCATGGCACGGATGCAGAAGGACCGGAACGGCATCATCCGTCAGCTCTATTGGCTGGGAATGGGTTATAATTGTTACTGTACCAAACTGATAGGCTTAGATCTCCCCGTCGCGGACAGCTATACCTCCCAGATGCGGCTGTGCTTTATGGAGGCCGCCGCTTACCTGAAGTATTTTGATGAAATCCATGACAGCGAGACAAAAGGATACATCCTCCGTTCCCGCGCCAATGTATCGCTGGGGCAGTTCAAATCACCCAGCGAGAAAATCCATCTGGTCAAATACAGCCTGCAGATTCTGCAGGACAAATGGTATCAGGAGAAAGCGCCCGAGCTTCCCTGGGACCGTTACATCTATATGACCCATATGCAGATGGCCGCCAGCCTCTCCCGCAGCAAGGAAAAGGCCATGACTCCTCAGGATGTGGCCGATGTGATGGAATCGGTCTATGTAGTCCACGACCGGCAATGCGCGGAGGCAAAGGCCCGCGGCGACCAGCCTTCCGCGAAGATTTCTTTTTCCTATGACTCCATCAATTATTATTGCGGCCTGGATTCGCTTGACGGGCTCCTGCGCAAGACCGAAATTCTCATAGACGCGGCGGACGGCACCGACTATTCTGCGGGCGGCATATACGCCATGATTTCCCTCCCCGCGTTCTACTGCAACTTCCTGCAGGAAAATCCGGAAAAGATTCCGGAGCGGACAGAATATCTCGACAGCCTGTACAGACGGGCCTCAAATTACGTGGAGCGGTTTCCCCAGGCTTCCGGGAATGAATCTCTTTTCTTCGCCCTCAGGCAGCTGATGATTGCTTTCGTGGAGACAAAGAACAGCATTTCCTATGGCGATTTCCTGCGGAGGCTCCTGATACGCTTCATGCCGGAAACTTATGTCCATTCCTGCACAGTGGGAAAGGCGGCCGCCGCTTTCTGCTCCATTCTCTTAACGGAGGAACCCGGGTTTTTCGACGATATTGTTTTCATCCGCGAAATTACGGATTTCCGTGAAAAAGAAGACGCCGTGACAGACTATGCCCTGAAAGGCGGCCTGTACCACGACATCGGGAAAATCAGCTTCACGAATCTGTATCCGGGCGCCGCAAGGCAATGGTTTGAAGACGAGTACGCAATGGCCCGGCTCCACACACAGCTGGGGGGAGAGCGGCTGGCGAAACAGCAGTCCACGGAACGCTTTGCCCCGGTAGCGCTGGGACACCATTCCTGGTATGACGGCTCGGAAGGCTATCCGGAATCCTATATCCGGCTGGAGTGCCCTTACAGGCAGATGGTAGACGTAATCGGCCTGATGGATTGGCTTGACAACGTCACCTATTCGACTCATCTGCGCACCGGAGTGCAGAGGACCTTTCAGGAAGCTGTCCGGGAGGCCACCCGATTGGGAGGGAAGCGCTTCTCCCCGCTCCTGACAGAGCGGCTGACGGACAGCTCCTCCCGGGAACAGCTGGCGGAAATCTTCAGGAACAGCCGCCGGGAAGTATACCGGCAGCTGTACGAGGCGGAGCAAAAAGCGGTCTGAGGACGCCGTCCCCGGGACCGGCCGTCAAGCCACTGCCGCCGTGGTCATGATGCAGTACGCCAAAATACACCAGGGCTTTCCAAGCAGAATGATTGTAACGAATTTTCGCGTACTCATCTTTGTAATTCCGGTAAAGTAGCAGAAGTAATCGTCCGGGAACAGCGGCAGCACCATCCCCAGGAACAGCACCGCTGTATAGAACCGACTGCCGGCAGCCCATGCGGCCCATTTCTCATACTTCTCCCCGGGGAACATCCGGCTGACCAGGCCGCTTCCATACTTCCTGGCAAGCAGGAACGCGATGATGGAGCCTGCGGAAATGCCGATGTAATTGCACCAGAAGCCGCCCCAGCAGCCGAACATCATGGACCCCGCCACGCAGCCGAGAAGTCCGGGCAGCACCGGCAGCACCACCTGTGCCGCCTGCACGGCAATCAGGAAAAGCGGCGCGGCCAGACCGAAGCCCGCCACATACTTCTGGAACGTCTCCACCGAGTCGAAGCTGCCGTCCAGCCAGGCTTTCCCCAGTATCGCCACAAAGGCCGTGCATAACGCCGCCAGCCCTATCGTCATCAGCTTCTTGTTCTTTTCTAACTGTCTGTCCGCTGTCTGCTCTCTGTATACTGTCTCCATACATCCTCCCTGTTATCCACTGTTCATTTCCGGCCTGTCTCCCTTCCATCAAGAGACCGCCTCTTCCTCTGTTCTCCGCTTAGTATAGCTTCCGTTTCTTAATTACATGCCCTTATAAATCTAAACAAATGCGAAAGAAATCCGAAAAATTTGTTTTTCCAAATATTTTTGATTTAGTACTTGCTAAATTAAATCGCCATGTTATAATATGGATTGTCGGCGCGTCCTTTGCGCCGCATTCGATTATGGAATTGGAGGGAGCAAAATGTGGACGAAAAAATCCTGAAAGCCCTGGGAGAGCCCAGACGGTTCCGGCTCCTGCAGCTGATGTCTGACCGGGGCTACTGCGTAGGAGCATTAGCCCTGCGCAGCGGCCTGTCGGAATCGGCGGTCTCCCAGCATCTGAAAGTCCTGCGGGAGGCAGGCCTGGTGCTGGGCGTCAAGCGGGGCTATTACACCCACTACCGCCTGGACAAAGAGGCGCTGGGCACAGTCATCGCCGAACTGGAGCAGCTGCGCGGCACCCAGTGGAAGCCCTGCGACGGGCCTTTCTACGGCTGCCCGGAATCGGAATATCTCAAATGCAAGTCCTATGTACCGCCGGAGAAAAGAGGAAAGGAAGACTAGATTCATGCTGAAACGTTTTATCTGCTACTACAAACCCCACAAGAAAATGCTGGCCCTGGATATGCTGGCATCCCTGCTGATTTCGGTCATCGGTATGGTGTACCCTGTCGTGACCAACAAAATGCTCAATATCTATATCCCGGAGAAAATGTATTCCACGATTGTCATCGCCGGCGTGATTGTGCTGGCGCTGTACATAGTGCGCATGGCATTGCGGTACTTCGTGCAGTACTACGGCCATATGATCGGCGTAAAGATGCAGTCCCAGATGCGCCAGGACCTTTTCGCCCATCTGGAGAAGCAGCCCTTTCAGTTCTATGACAATCACGAGACCGGCCGCATCATGACCCGCATCACCAGCGACCTGTTCGAGGTGTGCGAGCTGGCCCACCACGGCCCCGAGAACCTGCTGATCAGCACAGTGATGATCGTGCTGTCCTTTGTCTACCTGATTATGATAGACCCCGTCCTGACGCTGATTATTTTCACCTGCGTGCCGATTCTGGTAGTGGTCACGCTGTACTTCCGCCGGGCCATGAGCCGGGCTTTCGATGACCGCCGCAAGAGCAACGCCACCATCAATGCCGCCGTGGAGAGCAGCGTCACCGGCATCCGCGTGACCAAAGCCTATACCAACAGCAAGCGGGAAGTGGAGAAGTTCCGGGAAGGCGACAAAGAGTTCGTGGACGCTTCCCGCCGGGCCTACCGGGCCATGGCCATGTTCCACTCTTCCACTTCCTTTGTAACGGATGTTTTTAACGTATTCATCTTAATCGCAGGCGGCCTGTTCCTGTATTCCGGCAGGATTTCTTTCGGCGATTATTCCACTTTCATCGTCTCGGTGAACCTGTTCATCAACCCGGTGAATACCCTGATCGGCTTCATGGAACAGTTCCAGAACGGCGTCAGCGGCTTCAAGCGCTTTGTGGAAATCATGGATGCGGAGCCGGAGAAGGACGCACCGGATGCGGTAGAACTGAAAGATGTCCAGGGCGTCATTGAATTCAGGAATGTCACCTACGCCTATGACCCATCCAAGGAAGTCCTTCACGACATCAACCTGCGCCTGGAAAAGGGGCGCAAGCTTGCTCTGGTGGGGCCCTCCGGCGGCGGCAAGACTACTCTGTGCCATCTGCTGCCGAATTTCTACAAGCTTCAGGACGGCGACGGCTCCATCCTAATCGACGGGCACGATATCCGTCATCTGACCATGGAATCCGTCCGCAGGAACATCGGCATTGTCCAGCAGGAGGTGTTCCTCTTCGTAGGCACCATCCGGGAGAATATCCTCTACGGCCGTCCGAATGCCACCGAGGAGGAGGTATATGAAGCGGCAAAACGCGCAAATATTCACGATTATGTGATGACGCTGGAAAAAGGGTATGACACGGAAATCGGCGAGAGGGGCGTCAAGCTGTCCGGGGGCCAGAAGCAGCGCCTGAGCATCGCCCGGGTGTTCCTGAAAAATCCCGCGATACTGATTCTGGACGAGGCCACCAGCGCCCTGGACAACACCACTGAGGTGCTCATCCAGCAGGCGCTGGACGAATTGTGCAAAGGGCGCACTACCCTGGTAGTGGCGCACCGGCTTTCCACCATACGGAATGCGGACGAAATCGCAGTGGTCATGAACGGACGCGTCACGGAACGCGGCACCCACGAAGAGCTTATGGCCTCTGACGGCACCTATAAAAAGCTGTATTCCCTGCAGTTTCGGGACAACGATTTTTTTGAATATACTGCATAACGCCTGAATTTACCATACTGCATTGGTTAAACGTATATGGCTGGCGCTATGCAGTCAGGTTACTCGGAAATTTTAACTGTTAAGCAGTATGAATCATTCTGTTTAGGTATTTTTTGCCCGTCAGTACTGCTTATCCTATATCACACTTGATAAGCCGCCGGGAAATGGTACAATTTAATATAGGTTTATTTTGCGTTGGAAAGGATGGTTTTTTATGCGGAAACCCCAGCAGAAAGAGCGGCGTTCTCTCGTCCTCAGTGAACAGACTTTTCCTATCATCGAGCAGATTACCGCAGGCATGCCCGGCGGTTTCTTCATTTATCATGCTAATAGGGACGAGCAGCTTATTTACGCCAATCAGGCACTGATTCAGATATACGGCTGTGAAAGCCTGGAGGAATTCCAGGAGCTTACCGGTTATGTCTTTCCGGGACTGATTCACCCGGAGGATGTGGCGGCAGCCGAGCAAAGCATTCGGCAGCAGATTTTTACATGCGGAAAGGATTTTGACTATGTGGAATACCGCATAATCAGAAAAGACGGCTCCGTTCGGTGGCTTGCGGACTATGGGCATTTCGTACATACAGATTCCTTTGGCGATATCTTCTATGTCTTTGTAGAGGATACCACGGAGCAGAAGCGCAAGGCCAGCAATGATGCCCATATCGCACAGCTGGCCCAGGAACGTCTGGAGGCGCTGGAAGCTCTGGAGCACGAGTCCACAGCACTGAAGCTGGTACATGAGATTCTTCATTCAGGCATGTGGACCATGGAATTCGACAGACAGGGACAGATGACCAGCGTCTTCTGGAGCCAGGAATTCCGCACCATGATAGGCTACCGGGACGAGCAGGATTTCCCCAATGCCCTCAACTCCTGGTCCGATTTGCTCCACCCCGATGACCACGACCGGGTACTGGAGCAATACTATGCCGCCATCAACGATTACACGGGCAAACGTCTCTACAATGTCGAGTACCGCCTCCTGACGAAAGACCGGGGATATCGGTGGTTTCGCGCTACTGGCAAGCTTTCCCGGCGCGAGGACGGCACTCCCATCACCTATGTAGGCATGTTCGTAGACATCACCCGGCGCAAGGAAACCGATGCGCAGCTACTGGAACAGCGCAAACTACTGGAGGAAGCCCTGATCAAGGCCCAGCGGGCCTCCCGGGCGAAAACCACATTTCTCAACAATATGTCCCACGACATCCGCACCCCCATGAATGCCATCATCGGTTTCACCAAGCTGGCCTCCGCCCATCTGGGCAACCAGCAACTGGTGCAGAATTATCTGGAGAAGATTACCGCCTCTTCCAGCCACCTCCTCAGCCTCATCAACGATGTGCTGGATATGAGCCGCATCGAGAGCGGCAAGGTGGTCATCGAAGAGAAGCCCTGCAATCTGCCCCAGATTCTGCTGAATCTCCAATCCATGATCCAGGCAGACCTGAAAAGCAAAGAGCTGCACTTCCATCTCGATGACAGCTCCCTGATTCATCCCTATATCATCTGTGACCAGCTGCGCCTGAATCAGGTGCTGCTGAATGTGCTGAGCAACGCCCTGAAATTCACGCCCCCCGGCGGATCCATCTCTGTCTCCGCCACCGAACACCCCGGAGAGGGCCCGGACAGCGCCGTCTACGAGTTCTGCATCCGGGATACCGGCATCGGGATGGTCCCGGAATTTATCGAACATATTTTCGAGCCCTTTGAGCGGGAGCGCACCTCCACTGTCAGCGGCATACAGGGCACAGGCCTGGGCATGTCCATCACCAAGAACCTGACCGAACTGATGAAAGGCCGGATTACGGTGGAGAGCAAAAAGGACTGTGGCAGCACTTTCACCTTTACCTTTCCTTTTCGTCTCAGTCAAAATGTCGACAGCCAGAGCTTGCCAGAGGCTTCTGCTGCCGCAAAGCACCTGAGCGGCCGAAGACTTCTGCTGGCCGAGGATAACGAGCTGAACCAGGAAATCGCCGTAACCATCCTGGAAGATGCAGGCTGCATCGTGGATGTGGCCTCCAATGGGGCCGAAGCAGTGGAGAAAGTCCGCCTCTCCAGGGAAAATCCCTATGATTTGATTCTCATGGACATTCAAATGCCCGTCATGGACGGCATCGAAGCGACCAAAACCATCCGCGCCATGGATGACCTGAGCCTGGCCAGCCTGCCCATCGTGGCCATGACAGCCAATGCTTTTGAGGAGGACCGTCAGCTTGTCCTCTCTGCCGGTATGAATGCCCATCTGGGCAAACCCATCGATATAGACAAGCTGTTTTCCACCTTAGCGCGCATTCTGGGCAATCCATAAGCTGCCAAAAGGAAACTCGCATTCCGGAGACCCTCTGCGCGCCAGGACAGGACGCAACGGCGGAAGCACACGCGGCAATTCAGGCATTCTGCAGCATCTGCTTATTGTACTGCAGGGTATACAGATCGTAATACCGCCCTTTCTGGTGCAGCAGCTCCTGGTGGCTGCCCTGCTCCACAATCTGGCCGTGGGACAGCAGAATGATATTGTCCGCGTGCTGGATGGTGGAAAGCCTGTGGGCAACGATCAGCATGGTGCCGATATTCTTCATCTTCTCCAGGCTGTCCTGAATCAGCAACTCCGTCTCCGTGTCGATATTGGCGGTGGCCTCGTCCAGGATCATCACCGAGGGCTTATGGATAATCGTGCGGGCAAAGGAAAGGAGCTGCCGCTGGCCCGCGGAGAAATTGTTGCCCCGCTCCCGCACCACCTCGTCCAGGCCGTTCTCCAGCTTGCCGATAAAGGAATCCGCGTTCACATAGCGGCAGGCATCCCACACTTCCCCGTCCGTCACGCCCTCCTTGCGCAGCAGGATATTGCTGCGGATATCGCCGGAGAACAGGAACACGTCCTGGAGCATCTGGCCGAAATGCCGCCGCAGAGAAGAAATCTTTATCTTCCGGATATCGATGCCGTCGATGAGGATCTGCCCTTTCTGGATATCATAATTGCGGCAGATCAGACTAAGGATTGTAGTCTTCCCCGAACCGGTAGAACCCACGAAAGCCACCGTCTGCTTGGGCTCCACATGGAAAGAGACGCCCTTCAGCACCCATTCATCCGGCTTATAGCAAAACCACACGTCCCGGAACTCAATCTCCCCCCGAATCTCCGGCAGTTCCATGGCATCCGGCTCATCCACCACCTCCGGCACCATGTCCAGGATGGTGAAGATTTTCTCCGCCGCCGCAAAAGAACGCTGCAGCATGTCGAACTGCTCCGCCAGGCTCTGGATAGGGTTAAAGAACCGGGAAATATACATATAAAAGGACACCATGATGCTGCTGTCAATCACCTGACCGAAATAATGGATGTCCTTGATATAGCCCTTGGCCCCGAAATAGAACAAACATAAGTTCGATGAAATGAAAAGCATATAGACCATGGGCTGGAAAATGCCGAAGACGAACATCCTGTTCATCTTGGCTTTCTGCAGATTCCGGCTACGATCCAGGAAGTCCCCCAGCTTCCGCTCCTCCCTGTTGAAAATCTGGGTAATCTTCATGCCTGACAGGTTCTCGGACAGATAGGTATTGATGTCCGTGGTGGCATTGTTCACCTGGAGATGCACCCTGCGGGAGAACTTCCGGAAAATCACGGTGAACAGCACCACAAAGGGCACGAAGCACAGCACCATCAGCGTCAGCGCGTAGTTCAGCATCAGCATGGCCCCCAGCACCCCTACGATCACCATGGAATTCTTCGCCAGCGTCACCAGGATATTGGTGAACATATAGGAGATGGCATTGGGGTCGTTGGAGACCCTGGTCACCAGCTTGCCCACAGGGATATTGTTCAGCTGCTCATGGCTCAAAGTCTCGATATGGGTGAACACGTCCATCCGGATCTGGGACAGAATCTTCTGGCCGGTCTTCTGCAGAATCATGGCCTGAAGATAAGTACAGATCATGGACACCACCAAAATCCCCGCGTACATCCCCACCATGGCGTACAGCCGGCTCAGTTCAAAGTCATCCTTGATCAGGCCCTGAATCCTCCCGATGATCAGCGGGGACACCAGATCATACACAATGGAAAACAGCATGACGAAAAATACCAGGACAAAGCTTTTCCAATAAGGCTTCGCATACTGCATCAGCCGCCGGACGATTTCCCTATCCGGCATGTTCCGCTCTTTCTCAGGCTCATCTTTCACTTTCCGGAGCGCCGCCCAGGCCACCAGAAAGGCTATCGTAAAAGCGCCTATGATACTTCCTACAATCAGGACAGGCAGATACTCATTCATTGCGGACATCTCCTTCCTCCTCCAGCTTCTGAAGGTCTACCATCTTCCGGTATTCCGGGCAGGTCCCATACAGCTCCTCATGAGGCCCCGCCGCTACCAGCTCCCCGTCCTCCACGAACAGAATCTTATCCATCTTCTCAATGGTGGTGACCCTGTGGGCAATCAGGATAGTGGTCTTGCCCTGCCTGGCCTCCCGCAGGTTCTCCAGGATCGCTGCCTCGGTCTTGGTATCCACGGCGGATACAGAATCATCCAAAATCAGGATAGGTGCGTCTTTCATCAACGCCCTGGCAATGGAAATCCTCTGCTTCTGGCCTCCGGACACCGTCACGCCCCGCTCCCCCAGTATGGTGTTGTAACCCTGCTGGAACTCCTTGATATTGCTGTGCACGTCCGCCAGCCTTGCCGCCTGGGTGACAGCTCTGGTATTGTGCTCTTCCACGCCGAAGGCGATATTGTTCTCGATGGTATCGGAGAACAGGAAGTTGTCCTGGGGCACGTAGGCGCAGCCGGCCCTCAAATCGCGGATTTTCACCTCATTCACGTCGTGCCCATCAATGAACAGCGTCCCGTCGGGAACATTGTAGGTGCGCAGAATCAAATCCACCAGCGTCGTCTTGCCGGAACCGGTCTTTCCTACCAAACCTACGTTCTCCCCCGCCTTAATGCTGCAGGACACGTTCTTCAGCACATCGTATTCCCCGTCCGGGTAACGGAAAGTCAGATTCCGAAACTCTATGTCGCCCCGGATATTCTGAATGCCCTTCGCTCCTCTTCTGTCCGCCACATCGATTTTCGCGTCCAGCAGCTCTCCCAGGCGGTCCAGGGAGGCCTTGCCCCGGGATGTCATGTCGATCAGCTCCGCCACCGCCATGATGGGCCAGATAACGGCGTTGAAATAACCGATGAACTCCACCAGCTGTCCCGCATTGAATCTGTCCATATACACAAGATAGCCGCCATAGCCCAGAATCACGCAGATGACGCTCTCCACGAACAGCATCACCATGATCCGCAGCAGCACGGAAGACTTGGTGTGGTCAATATTGGCCTCCTCATTCTCTTCGTTCAGCTTCTGAAAGGCCATCAGCTCTTTTGCCTCTTTGACAAAAGCCTTGATTACCGCAATGCCGGAGAAGCTCTCCTGTGAAAAGTCGGAAAGCCTGGAAAAAGCCTCCTGGCGGATATCCCATTTCTTCATCATCTGCCTGCCTACCACCGTGGCCGCCGCCAGCAGAAAGGCCATGGGAATCAAAGACAGCAGTGTCAGCACTGAATCCATCTTCCACATATTTATCATAGCCAGCACGCCCAGCATCAGCGCATCGAAGAACATCATCACGCCCCAGCCGAAACACTCCTGCACGGTGTCCAGGTCATTGGTGAACAGGCTCATGAGATTTCCCACTTTATTGACCTGATAATATTCCCGGCTCAGGTCCTTGGCATGGTTGAACATCCGGTTCCGCAGATCTGCCTCCAGCCGCACCGCAGCCCCAAAGAAACAAATCCTCCACAGGAAGCGCCCGAACACCATGGCGAGCACGATTTTCATCATAGGCATGCAGATACCGTCCAGCAGGAAATCCATGTCGAACGCGGTCTGTACCCCATCCACGCTGACGCTGCCGCTGTTCATGCCGTTAATCACCAGCCGGTAGATCTTGGGAATCTCCAGCTGCAGAAAATCTACCATCACCAGGGAAAGCAGACCGAAAATCAGCCAGCCGGCATACCTTAGATAGTACCTGTTAATGTGTTTTCCGAAAATCATATGTATTCCCTTTCTTCCGATATCCTCATTCTTCAAACCCGTGCACCCAGTCAGAGCGCAGGTAATATATCAGATAAATCACGGAGCTGATTCCCCAGGTCAGGGGATAAGCCCAGTAAATATAGCCAATCTCCCCGGTCAGCCGCATCACCAGGATGATGTAAAGGATACGTATCACGCACCACACCGACAGCATGACGCACATGGGCACAAAGGCCTTGCCCGCTCCCCGGCAGACAGCCGCCACCGAATGGGAGAACGCCAGCAGACAGTAGAACAGCGCCACCGTCCGGGCCTGCTGCACCCCAAAGGCGATCACCCCGGGGGTCTGGTCGAAAAAGCCGATCAGGTAAGGCGCAAAGGCAAAACAGCACACCCCGATCAGTTCCGCAAGGAGCATCGCCGCAAGGATGCTGAACCGCGCACCTTTCTTCGCCCGGTCGTACTGCCTCGCCCCCAGATTCTGGCTGATGAAGGTGGTGCTGGCCATGTTGAAGCTGGTGATGGGCAGAAAGGCGAAACCCTCAATTTTGGCCTGGGTGCCGTAGGCCGCCATGGCCAGCTTGCCGAAGGAATTGATCTGGGACTGGACGATGACATTGGCGAAGGCGATCACGGAGTTCTGCACCCCGGAGGGCAGTCCGTAGCGGACGATTTCCGAGAACATGTCCCGGTGGAACCGGATCTTCCGCAGCTCCACCGTGAAGATATTGCCCTTCCGCAGCAGATAGGCCATGCACAGCACCACGCTCCCCGTCTGGGACAGCACCGTGGCCACCGCCGCCGACCAGACGCCCCAGCGGAACACCGCCAGGAACAGCCAGTCCAGGAAAATGTTCAGCAGCGAGGAAAAAATCAGGTAATACAGCGGCCTGCGGCTGTCCCCCAGGGCGTTGATGACGCTGCGGCAGATATTGTACATCACCATCGACAGGGAGCCCAGGAAGTAATAGCGGAAATACTCCACCGCCTCAGGCATCACCTCCGGATCCGTCTGCATCCAGGCCAGGAACGTGGGGGTCAGGGCCACGCCCACGATAGTCAGAACGACTCCGCTTACGATGCCGAAGGCCAGCACCGTGTGGATGGCCCGGGAGACCTCCTCTTCCTTTCCCGCGCCGAAATACCTGGAGATGACCACCCCCGCCCCCATGGCCGTACCCATGACGAAGCTGATCATCAGGAAAATCAGCGTGCCGGAGGAGGTGACAGCCGCCAGGGCGTTAGTCCCCAGGCACTTTCCCACGATAAAGGCATCCGCCGTGTTGTACAGCTGCTGGAAAATCTGGCTTAACAATATGGGCAGCGCAAAACCCACCATCAGGGAGTAGGGGTTGCCCTGTGTCATGTCCTTCGTCCCGGCAGAATGGTGCCCATGGCTGCCAGTATGTAATATGTGCATAAATCATCCCTCCGGTTATTGCAGGACCGATTTGTACTACGCACTGGTAATACTCGCCGTGTATCCCCACTGCTGACCGTCGGCAGGATACCTTTGCCCATTTTCCTACTGTAAATTCCGGCGGTCTGCAGCATGTCATAAACTAACTGTGGATATAGGAAGAAAAGTCTGCAAATATTGATTTTCTATGATAATGATTGAGCAACTTCAGCCCTAGAATCATTTATAACAGCATATGCACTGTCTGTCAAGAGCAAGCAGAACATATTTTCAGGACATCGTTTCAGACGACTCCATTTCGCCGTAACCGAAGCACCGCATTCCGCCGGTGTAAATGCCCGGCACCCCGTCCTGCTTGCAGGCGAAGGTCACTGCCCTGGCAAGGATGTGCCACATCTTATATCAGCTACCGAAAGCCGGGGACGGTCAGCACAGAGCAGAGGAAATGGGCAAGGCCGATGATGGCTGCAAAATATGTGCAGGGATAGGAATGGCGGTTATTGTATTTGAAATAAAGGGAATTGAGAATAATACACTGTCACTGCAAATGCAAACTATAGAACAAATAAAGTAAGTATAATCAGCTTGCTTATATGTGCGATAATGTATGGGCTGATGTGTGTTGCATAAGATATGCGGGGCATTTTTGTTGTTCATCTCATCTCCTTCTCATACTTAAAATTGGGGCAGCCGTTCGGACTGCTGCCTTTTTAAATATATTTACCTTTTCATAACTATTATAAATATATTTGCATATTGACACTCCCGCCAAAGCAGGCGTATACTATGGCCAAGGAAGTGTCTTTCCGACAATTCCCATTGAAAAATAACAGACAAGGAGGCTCCCCGAATATGGGCTTATTTTCCAAAAAGACAAAAGAACTGGTATATGACACCGCAGAATGCGAGAAAAAGAAAGCGCTCATGCGCAAAATGTTCGACGAGGCAGTCCCCGAGGGCGGCAGCTATACCATCCTCCACGCCACGGAGACCGCATCGAAATTCCAACGCGGCTTTGTATACGACACGAATACCACCACTTTCTACCATTATATCCTGGGTTATCGGCCCGCCGACGGCCAGGTCGTGCTGGTGCAGATCGACCGGGATCTGACCCAGCACAGCGAAGCCGTGTTCCTGGATATGGAAGCCATAACCAGCGTGTCCTATGAGCCAAAGTACACACAGGCCTGCCTGCAATACCGCAAGGGATACGGCTCTTTCGGCGAGATTCTGGACATCGGCGACACCGGCAGCAAGACCATGTACGGCATCCCCGACACAGTCCAGGCACAGGAACGGGAAGCTTTCCTGGACTTCCTGGAGACCATGCGCAGCCGTCTGGAGGAAGCCGGGCATAAACAGGAAAAGTGGAAAAGGTAGGACCACCATGAGACTGAAGAACAACGAAGCCCTCCGTCCCTGACCTGGTGGCCTCTTTCTGCGGCAAGAGCCGCCTCACCGAAGAGCAGGCGGCCCGCCTCCATCGCCATTTTGATGCCTGCGGCCGCCGGCTCCGCCGCGGTGCCCACAGGCCTGATTTCTCTCCTGTCACTTCCGCACCCGGTCTATCAGATATTTATAGAAAGTGTCCGCCGCCAGCCCTCTGCCCCGGCCTTTGTCCAGCACAATCTGTATGGAGCGCCTGGGGACTTCGCAGTTGAGAGGAATCCGCACCAGCTTCCCCTCTTCCAGGGCGGGCAAAGCCAGCTTCTCCGGCACGAAGCCTATCCCCAGATTGCTCTCAATCAGCGGCAGCATCAAATCCGAGGTGGTCACCTCCATGTCCGGTTCCAAATCTATCCCATGGGCTATGAAAAAATCCTTGTACAGCTGGTAAGTGGCGCTCCCCCGGCCCAGGCCGATCCAGGGATACTTCTTCACATCTTTCAATTCCAGGGGGGTCTGACATAGGTCCCTATACTGGGTGCCCCCGGCCAGAATCTCCCAAAAATCAAGTATATTCACACGGGAAAACGTCTTCGGCACTTCGAAAGGCGTGGTGATCATGGCAAAGTCCAGTTTCCCGCTGACAAGGTACTTCACCGTCTCCAAAGTGGTATGGTTGTGGATCTTGATCCGGATGGCGGGGTATTCCAGCTTGAAGCCCCGCAGCGCATTCAGCAGAAACAGATGCAGCGCTGTGTCCGTGGCCCCGATTTCCACCGTGCCGCCCCTGTGGGCGTCCTGCCTGCTGATCTCCTCCTGGGCGTTCAGCAGATGCCTGTACGCGATCTCCACATGGGAATAGAGCAGCTCCCCCTCCTCCGTCAGGCTGATGCCCCTGGCCTCCCGGACGAACAGCCTGCAGTTCAGCTGGGATTCCAGCAGCTTCATGATCCGCGTCACATTGGGCTGGTTGCTGCCTAACGCGGTGGCCGCTTTCGTGATGTTCCCATACTTTGCAACGAAATAAAATATCTTATAATACTCAAAATCGATATCCATATCTTTTCTGTATCCCTATGATATATAATATATATTTTTCATATTCTATGAACCGTATTATAATACAGCATGGGAAAGATGTAAACCCCAGAAAACGCAGACGCGTCCAGCATCCAGAGAAAGGGCATGATATCATGAATCAGGATTTGACAGTAGGAAAACCGGAAAAAGTATTGTGGAAGTTCTGCCTGCCCCTGTTCGGCAGCATCCTCTTCCAACAGCTCTACAATATCGCGGACAGCCTGGTGGCGGGCAAGTTCATCGGCGAGAACGCCCTGGCAGCCGTGGGAAACAGTTACGAAATTACGTTAATCTTCATCGCATTCGCCTTCGGCTGCAACATGGGCTGCTCCGTCGTCGTCTCCCAACTCTTCGGCGCGAAAGACTACGGCAGACTGAAGACCGCCGTGTCCACGGCATGCCTTTTCAGCGCCATGCTCTGCGCCGCGCTGATGCTTGCCGGCATCTTCGGGTGCGGCCCCCTGCTGCATCTGATCCGCACGCCCGGGGAGGTGTTCGCGGACTCCAGGCTTTACCTGGACATTTACATATGGGGACTGCCCTTTGTCTTCTTCTACAATATCTCCACCGGCATCTTCTCCGCCCTGGGGGACTCCAGGACGCCCTTCTATTTCCTGGCGGTGTCTTCCACCTCCAACATCGCGGTGGACATCCTGTTCGTAAAAGCCTTTGACATGGGAGTGGCCGGCGTGGCCTGGGCCACCTTTTTATGCCAGGGAATCAGCTGCGTCCTGGCCGTCCTGGCCATATGGATCAGACTCCGGAAAATCCCCGTCCAGGAAAAGACACTCCTGTTCGACGGCGGGCTTCTGAAAAAAATCCTGGTGATTGCCATCCCCAGCATCCTGCAGCAGAGCTTCATCTCCGTGGGAAACATCCTGATCCAGAGCGTCATCAACGGCTTCGGCCCCTCTGTCATGGCGGGGTACTCTGCCGCGGTGAAGCTGAACAACATGGTCATCACCTCCTTCACCACCATCGGCAACGGCATCTCCAATTTCTCGGCCCAGAACCTGGGCGCCCGCAAATACGGGCGCATCCGGGAATGCTTCCGGGCCGGGATCAAAATGGTCTGGTGCCTGTGCGTCCCTTTCTGCATCCTGTACATCTTCTTCGGAAGATACCTGCTCCTTCTGTTCATGGAAAGGGATTCCGCCGCAGCGCTGCTGACCGGCAGGCAGTTCCTGTGGATCCTGTCCCCTTTCTATTTCGTGGTGTCCGCCAAGCTGGTGACGGACGGGATACTGCGGGGCGTCAGCGCCATGCGCCAGTTCATGGCCGCCACTTTCACGGATCTGGTGCTGCGGGTGGCGCTGGCCTTTGTGCTCTCGGGCTGGACCCAGTCCTCCCTGGGCATCTGGAGCGCCTGGCCCATCGGCTGGAGCATCGCCATGGGGCTGTCCGTCTTCTTCTACCGCAGAGAATGCCGGAAGCTGGGGAATGGGGAAAAGGGATGATTTCTGAAAACGGTAGAAAAACCCATGCCACAGTGATATAATGTATACTGCTTAACAGTTTAAATTTCCGAGCAACCTGACTGCATAACGCCAGCTATATGCGATTAATCAATGCAGTATGGTAAATTCTGGCGTTATGTAGCATAAATACCGAAAACGCAGCTAACGCAAGATGCAGCGGTTCAGACAAAGACTGCCATAACGAAAGGGGTAACGCAATAATACGAATAGCAATCGTGGGATGTACCGGAAACCTGGGCCGGGCCATTCTGAAAAATGGGCTCCGCAGAAATGACATCGTTATAAGCCATGCCATTGCCAGAAAGGGAAACCCATTTGTGGGCCAGACGGCATCAGCGCTTGCGGGAGGTGAATCTAATCTGCCGGTCATCGATGAGATAGAAGCCGCAACGGACTGCGACCTCTTCATTGATTGTACGAATGCCGAATCTTTCAGGAAAGACAGCTACTCCAAATATGAAAAAATGGGAAAGGCTCTTGTCATAGCTACCACGGCATTCTCTCCTGAAGACATGGAAAAAATCAGCCAACTGGCCGCCAAAATCCCGGTTTTCATGGCCGGGAACTTCAGTGTCGCATTGCATGATTTCATCGAGACCCTGAAATGGTATGCAAAGAAAATTAGCTTAGACACAGATATCCAGATAGTAGAGCATCATCACAACCAGAAAAAAGATGCCCCCAGCGGAACTGCGCTTATGATAAAAAGCGCTACACCCATATCAAGACCCTGCGGCAGAAATTGGGAAGCGCGGGAAGCTATATCGTAACCCTCATCCGCTCCGGCTACAAATTCGAGGTGACGGCATGAAGAAGAGAAACGCTTTTACGATGCGAAGCATACGGAATAAAATCATCCTGGTGTCCAAGCTGGCCGGCGTCCTCCTGGTGATCTCCTATGTGGTCTCCACCAGGCTGCCCGTCCACCCGGACATCTCCCTGCTGCTGTGGCTGGGGTTCGTCACCCTTCTGGTCCTGGGGGTGGACCGCCTGATGGGACGGTTCATCTCGGAGCCCGTCTCCGGGCTGAACCGGGCGGCCTGCCGGATGGCACAGCTGGACTTTTCCGCGCCCTGCGCCGTGAATACCGGGGATGAATTCGGTGAGCTGTCCGCAAGCCTGAACCAAATGGCGGAAAGCCTGCAGCAGGCATTCGCGGCTCTGGAAGAGGCCAACGGGAAGCTGGAACAGGATGTGGCGCAGAAGCAGCGCCTGCTGGCGGAGCGGAAAGAGCTGGCGGACAGCCTCTCCCATGAAATGAAGACGCCCCTGAGCGTCATCCGGGCTTATGCGGAGGGCCTGCAGGACGAACCGGACGAAGCCAGGCGGCAGGCCTACTACCAGGTCATCATCCGGGAGACGGAGCGCATGAGCGGCCTGATCACCACCCTGCTGGATCTATCCGCGCTGGAAAACGGGGCCGCACAGCTGCGCCCGGAGCGTTTTGACTTTGTGGATTTGCTGTAAACTCTCATCGTTAAGTTCCCCGCCAAAAGTAAGAGAATATTCCTGACTATCCCTTATCACTTTATATCCGTCAAAATTATTTCCAAAAGCGCTTGTATAGCTTTGAAATATTCACGGATATAATCCGTTATATATATAATAACGAATCAATTTCCCAAAATGATTAAAACTCCTTTAAAATTATTTGCAGACTGCATCGTGGAAAAGGGCATAACTGCCTTATCCTTAAGACATTTTTATCCCCATCTTTTTGAAACTGCCCGTATCCTTGGTGTTTAAGTACAAAAAGATGAGG
>NZ_CALPDH010000030.1:0-70722 GCF_943193215.1 Acetatifactor aquisgranensis
CTTTTTTACATCAACTGCTTGAAAAAAACTTTTTAAACATTTTTCGTTTTACCTATTGACATTTCTTAGCTGGACTTCTTTTTGCTCAATTTCCATCATGTATTTTACATTTTCTTGTGCATCTTATCCACTCGCCATTTGCGTTTTCGCTTAAATAATATTGCCTATTTTGCGTTTTCTGCTTTATCCGATTTCGGAAAGCTTCACGGGACGGTGTTCTTCCACGCTCTTTTTCGCCGCGATCCCCATCAGAACCGGTTTTAACCCGTCCTCAACTCCCAGAGGAGTGTCGGTATCGTTCTCAATGGCAGCAATAAAACACTCCATTTCTTTTGCGAAAGATTCCATATAACGCTCTAAGAAGAAGTATAAAGGCTTCTCGCCGGTAACGCCGTCCGCATTGGAGAGGATCATGCTGGAAAGGGTATCGTTGGAGGTTGCCGCCATACCCTTGGAACCGAACACTTCCGCCCTCTGATCGTAACCGTACACGGCCTTTCTGGAATTGTCGATCACTGCGATGGCCCCGTTCTCCATCTTCAGGGTGATCACTGCAGTATCCACGTCCCCCGCTTCCCCGATGGCGGGATCCACCAGGACTGCCGACTGCACATAAATCTCTTCCGCATCGCAGCCTGCAAGGAAACGGACCATATCGAAATCATGGATGGTCATGTCAAGGAACATACCGCCGGACACTGCGGCGTATTCCGCACTAGGGGGTTCGGGATCCCTGGAAGTCACTCTGATGATGTGGGGCTCTCCCACCTTTCCGTCCAGTACAGCCTGCTTTACGGCCGCAAAGTTGTGGTCAAAACGGCGGTTGAAGCCCACCTGATATTTGATATCGCTCCCTTTCAGGGCCTCGATCACCTCTTTGATCCTGTCCAGGTCATGATCGATAGGCTTTTCGCAGAACACATGTTTGCCCGCCGCGATCGCTTCCAGCGAAATGGGCGAATGGGTATTGGTGGAAGAGCAGATCAGCACTGCCTGAATCTCGGGATCATTTAAGATTTCATGATAATCCTCTGTCGTATTGGCGACGCCCATGCTCTTTGCCCACGCAGCCGTCTCCTCATTCATAAAGGGATCCGCGATGGTCTTGATTTTTGCATTTCTCACGAAATTGCAGATACTCCTGGTGTGTACTTTGCCGATCCTCCCGGCGCCGATGATTCCTACTGTTACCATGCTTATCGTTGTCTCCTTTCAATGCCTATAAGTGCCTATAAGTTTCCATGCCTATAAGTTTCCATGTTTATAAGTTTCCATGTTTATAAGTTTCATGACGCGCATTTTCAGCGCTGTTTTCAAAGTTATGCCGCTCTATTACAGTCCCGTTTTCTCCCGGATAAACTTTCTCGCCCTGAGAGCGTACTCCAGCGGGTTGGCCTTTGCAGGATCCTGCTCCGCTTCCACTACCATATATCCCTCGTAGCCGCTCTCCTCCAGCACTTTAAAGATGGGGGCGTAATCAATGCAGCCGTCGCCGGGAACGGTGAATGCGCCTGCCCTCACGCCGTCCAGGAAGCTCATCTTCTCGGCTTTCACCCGCGCCACCACTTCGGGGCGGATATCCTTTAAATGTACATGTCCGATCCGGCCTGCGTACTTCTTTGCCATGGCGAGGGGATCTTCGTCACAGTACGCAAAATGCCCCGTGTCAAACAGCAGGCTCACATATGCGGGATCCGTACCCTGCATCATGCGCTCCACCTCCGCAGCGGTCTGCACCACCGTACCCATATGATGATGGAAAGTCAGGGCGACTTTGTACTTCTCCAGGGACAGCTTGCCCAGACGGTCCAATCCGTCGCAGAGCAGCTTCCACTCCTCATCATTCATCACATGTTTTCCCTCAAATACAGGCTGGGTCTGGATTCCCTGTGTGCTGTAGCTCTGTTCGGACACCCCTACCACTTTAGCCCCCATTTTCGCAAGAAAAGCCACATGCTCTTCAAACCCCTTTTCCGTCTCCTCATAGGGCTTGCTGATCAGAAAGGTGGAGAACCACGCATTGCAGATCTCTACTCCCCTCAGAGAAAGCGCCGCACCCAGCACCTCGGGATTCTTCGGGTACTTGTTGCCCACCTCAGAACCTGTAAAACCCGCAAGAGCCATCTCGCTGACACACTGCTCAAAAGTGTTTTCCTTGCCCAGATCCGGCAGATCGTCGTTGGTCCAGGCAATGGGAGCGATTCCCAGTTTTACATTTTTTCCTTCAAACATCATTTTACCTCCATTATGATTGTCTTTATTTCAAAAGGCCGAAATGAAAGAAGCACGCTGCCTTCTTCCATATCCAGTCTCTTTCCGTCTTTTTCCAGCAGGCTGGTCTCCTCCAGTTCGCGGATGGGGAATAAGGGCGTAAACAATACTTTCTGCGGGACTCCGCACGCCTCATACAGACGGATCACCGCGTTCCCTTTCCCGTCCTCCGAAAGCTTCACTGCCTCCGTGACCACATGGCAGCTTTCTGCCTGCGCCGTCAGCCGGAAAAGCCCTGTCCGCTCCGCCAGCGCGGACTCCGCGGCAAGCGTTTCCGCTCTCAGATGGGCGCGGCGATTAAAGGAAATCCCTCTCTGCACTACCTGCGCCTGTATCCTGTCTCCCTGAAACGGATAACAGGAATAGGAGAATTCCTGGATTCCCTGATCCGCATGCTGGTCCGGCTTCAAAGGCGAGCGCAGAAGCGTCAGGCTAATCCTGTCCTCTTTGGCGCTGTAACCGTATTTGCTGTCGTTGAGGAGCGCCATGCCGTATTTCCCGTTTTCCAATAAGCTGTAGCGGTGTCCGGACACTTCATACCTGTCCTTCTCCCACTGATATGAGGCAGTGGCGGGACGGCTGCAAGCCCCAAAGGCGATCTCTCCCGTCACATGACCTGAACGGACTGCAGAGGGAAAATCCACCTTTAGCATCCGATGCCTCTCCTGCCAGTCGATCCTCATGTGGAATTCCAGCGCCAGACCGTCCTCGCTGAGACAGATTGTCTGGGTAAACGGGGAATTTCGAAGCTTTCCCGTAAGCCTGAGCGCTTCTTTCCCCTGATACAGGATCTGTTCCGTCTCCCACTCCTGTGCGGCGACGGTATCCTCCTCCTGCTCATACATGCTTCCGATCTCCCAGGCATCGTAATAACCGTTTATATTCCGATAGAGCCGCAGGTTGTTCATGGGATGCTCTTTATCGGCAAACTCTTCTCCGTCCAATACCAGGCTGACCACTCTTCCGCTGCCGTCCAGCCGCGCCTGCAGGCGGCTGCCGGACAGGAAATAATTTCCGTCCTCCCGCCGTCCGGCCCTGCATGAATCCGCCCCGGCAGAAGCCTCCTGTGCTTTTCCGCAGGACTTTTCCCGCGGGAAAGGAAGCGATTCCTCCAGAGAAGAGAAAGATTCCTGCAGGATTCTTTCTCCTTCTATATAAATATCTTCCAGCTCCCGCTCTGCCTCCCGGTGCACTCTGGCGATTCCTGTTCCCGGCAGCACATCATGGAACTGCTGGAAGAGAAGCCGTTTCCACAGTTCCTTCAGCCTTTCCCGGCCTGTATCGCTTCCGGCGTACAGCGCGCGCACCGTATCCCAGTATTCCGCCTCTTTCAGCATGATCTCTGCCCGGCGCACGCCCCTTTTTGTCTTCGCCTGGGCCGTGTAGGTGCCTCTGTGCCATGCCAGATAGATCTCGCCGGTAAAGACGTTTTCCGTTCCCCGCTCCCGTACCTTCTCAAAATAAGATACCGGATCCGCATATCTGGTCCTGGGCGCCCCTTCCAGATCGGCACATCTTCTCACTGTCTCCAGGAGCTCTCTGGTAGGCCCTCCTCCCCCGTCTCCATAGCCGAAAGGATAGATCATGCCGTCCATGCCCTCGCATTGTATACGGTCGTCCTCCCAGCGCCTGATCATGTCCGCCGGCGAAAACGCGGCGTTATAGTCCTTGAAGAAGTGCGTCAGCACCCTGCTGCCGTCGATTCCCTGCCACCAGAAATCATTGTACGGAAAAGGTTCGCACTCCGGATCCTGGCGAATCAGCTTCTGGGACGCGAAGTACTCCACGCCGCACTGTTTCATAATCTGCGGCAGGGCGCCGGAAAAGCCGAAAGTATCCGGTATCCACGCCAGCTTACAGTCCTTCCCGAACTCCCTCTCAAACCATTCCCTGCCATATAAGAACTGCCTCACCAGACTTTCCCCGCAGGGCATATTGGTATCACATTCCACATAGACTGCGCCCTCCGGAATGATCTGGCCGCTATGCACCTTCCCCTTCACCCTTTCCCAGATTTCGGGGTAAGATTCCTTCAAATACTCAAGAATCGGAGGTTCGCACAAAAAGAAACGATATTCCGGATAATCCTCCATCAGCGCGAGCTGATTGGAATAAGTCCGTGCCGCCTTGCGCCTCGTCTCTTCCACCGTCCACAGCCAGGCAAGATCCAGATGCGACTGTCCGAAGATTACAAATTCCGGTGCGGTGGAACCATTGACCGCAGCGAGCAGGGGTTTTAATACCCGGCCGGCCTCCTTTACCGACCGAATCAGCTCTTTCTCCGGCAATTCCAGATCCACCGCCGTTACGAACCTTTTCAGTCCTTCCGTCACCTTCATGGCGCGCAGCGACCTCTGCGGCAGCCGGGACAAAAGAGAATACAGCGTAAGATAATCCATGGCCGCCTGAAAGACGTCCTCCTGCCATACCGCCCCGAAAGACGGGCGAATCATCTGCTGAGGCTCATCCGTCTCGTCAAACAGCAGTTTTCCCTCCTGGCAGTACCCGCCGTCCTCCAGCCTGGGGCCGTGCCCCGCATAGCACTCCATGACAATCTCTATTTTCTGTCCGGCTGCGGCGTTTTTGGCTGCCGTGACATATCCGTGCTTTTTATCCACGGCCCCTCCCGGCATACCGTCCACCCAGACCAGCATCTCTTCCCCCACGCCCGGCAAAAAAATCAGCCGCTCTCCCGCCAGGGCTTCCGGCACAGTCCAGTTTATGAAAAACCAGCCGTACTCCCAGTTTCCCCCCCATGCCGTCCCGGGTTTCATGGGCTTTGCGTCCCTTTTCCCTCTCTGTACGGCCTCCTCGAGGGAAAGCCTGTCTGTGGTTGTAAATCCGGCCGCTTCCAGAGCCTGCACCCTGGAAAAATAATGCTCCGGCAGTTCCCGTGCACAAATGGCAAGCCGGTCATTCCACTGTCTTCCGGGATAAATCGTCCTGTTATCCATTTTTCCTCCATTCCACAAGGAGCAGGATGGCCAGTGCCTGCCCATAAGGCATCTGCTTTAAGGGAATTTCCTTGTAAAAGTCTTTGCTGGTTCTTCCCATAGGCGTTCCGTAGGATACCTGTCCCAGCACGCCTTCCCCGGAAATCAAATCCAGAATCGCTTCCAGCGCTTTGTCCGCGGCGGGGATATAACTCTCATCCAAAAGCCCCGTGTGCACGCCCTTCCAGATTCCGTAGGCGAAACCGCAGGTTGCGCTGGCTTCCGTATAGGAAGCAGGGTCATCCAGCAATGTATGCCACATACCGTTTTCGGCCTGAACAGCCACCAGACTGTCCACCTGATTGACCAGCGCTTCCCTGAGGATCCGGCGGACTGGTACGGGCATCTCAATCATATCGAGAATCTCCGGAATCGCTATAGTGATCCAGCAGTTCCCTCTTCCCCAGAAAGCGCCTGCGAAATTGTTCTTCTCGAGGAATGTCCATCCGTGATACCAAAAGCCGGTTACCGGATCCTGCAAATATTTCAGATGCAGCAGGAACTGATACTGCGCCTCCTGCCGATAATCCTCCCTGTCCAGAATACGGCCCATATTTGCCAGAAACAATACGGTCATAAACAGGGTGTCATCCCAGAGCTCTTCATCATTCAGATCATCCGACGTCTGATGCTGGATGCCTCCCTCTTTGGTTCTCTTCATATCTTTCATAATCCACTCTGCGGCCTGTCTGCAGGGTTCCATGTAGACTTCACTGTTCAGATACTCCCCCAGATAGGACATGGTCAGATAGGGCGCCATGGTATTCACATTCAGCTCCGGGAATCCGATCTTCAGCTGATTGTCATAAAATCTGGTGAGCATATCCAGATAGGCCTGTTCATTCGTGCTGGCAAACAGTTTCCAAAGACCGTACAATCCCACACCCTGCGTCCACTCCCAGTGCGCATACTTTTTCAATTCCTCCTCGGAAATATGTTTTTTCTCCCTCATATTCTGCAGGAAAGGTTCGTCATCTTCATACAAAATGGGCGAAAACGCGTCAAGCAGCTTCTTCAGCTTCTCATCGACCTTTGTCCGCAGTTCTTTTCCATGTATATCCATTCGCTCTCCCTCCTTTTCCTCACAGCCATTCTCCCGTGTTCCAATGGATTTCCCCTTTTCAAGCTTTCCCTCCAGTTCAGCCAGCAATTTGGGAAGCTCCGAAGGATGAGCCACCGTGTAATCCGGAATCCAGTCCTCCTCCTCAAATGAATGGAAATATCTGGGCGACCAGTCGAGCCAGATGCTGGCAATTCCGAACCGGTTCGCTCCTGCCACGTCCTTCTTCAGATTATTGCCGATCATAACAATCCGTTCTTTATCCTCATCCTTCAGTCCAAGAGCCTCCATGGCAGTCTGAAACATGAGACGTTCCGGTTTCTGCACGCCTACCGTCTCCGAAACCACCCAGGCGTCAAAGCAATGGCGAAGGCCGTTTAACCGGTATACATTCTGAAAGGATTCTTCCTCACCGTCGGCAACCAGCGCAATGGTATAGCCCGCCTGATGGAGTTCTTCCAGCACTTCCCCTGCATTTTCGATAAAATCCGCCTGCGACACGATTCCCGGTTTCTCTTTCATATATTGCTGAGTAGACTCGTCTAAAATGGTATCCCCGCTATCCGTAAAAATAATCAGTTTTTTGCTTTTCTCCATACTCCCATTCCTTTCGCTTTATTTTATTGCATCTTTTTCTCTGCTTTGATATACTTATCTTGGTACGCATATCCGAACATAAAAATATGTTCTGCCATAGAGAGGTGATTTTATATGATTCAGCCGATTCAGTACAATGAAAAGCAATTCATCATCATAAACGATATGACGCACTCTCTGTTTTACTTTTTTGATTTCGATGAGCGGGCCAGCCAGGTCAACATGGAGTTTGAGCATTTTCACTCTTACTATGAAATCCATATCCTTCTGAGCCCCAACGCCATCCACTTTCTGGAAGGAGTGCCTTACCCCATAGAGAGCCATGATTTCGTGCTCCTGCCTCCTTCCCTGCTGCACAAAAGCTGCTATCCGGAAAAGGAACCTTCCAAAAGGCTGATCATCACATTTATGTATCCGGAAAACGCTTTGGGATTCCGGGATTCCTATAATGACCTCCTCTCTCCCTTTTACAGCGATACCCGTATCTATCGCTTCCCTGAAAAACAGCTGGGAATCCTTACCGACCTGATCAACCAGATGGTAAATCTGGCCTTTCAGGATCAACCGGAACGGGCCTTCAGCACCCAGGAGCTCTCCGGAACAAAAGAGCTTGTACTGCACAGCCTTTTTATCCGTTTCCTTTATTGCCTGAACCAGTTTCAGGACAGCAATATTTATGAAAAGAATGAGATAACCGACAAGGTTACGGAACGGATTTATTCTGTGTCCAACTATATCCACACCCATTACCGGGAAGATATGACGCTGGACGAGCTAGCCAGGGAATCGTACATGAGCCCTTATTACCTGTCCCACCAGTTCAAGAGAATTACAGGATATACCCTTACCCAGTATATCCAGTGGGTAAGGGTCCGTAACTGTCAGTTCCTTTTGCTCAACACTGCGGAAAAAGTCACCGATATTGCTCTGGAATGCGGCTTTTCCAGTTTTTCCCACTTCAACCGCGTTTTTCGGAAGTTCTGCAACGAATCTCCCTCCGAATACCGAAAGAACCATGCGGGAGAAGGGCAGCACGTCAGCGGAAGCAAAAGCCCTGCTACCCCCCCGGGAATTTCTACTGATTCGTGACACTGCGTATGCAGAATGTATGATTAAATTCACTGTAATCTGTATAATACATGGTGAAGCTCCTGTCGTCGCTCGCCTCGCTGCCAAAGATTCCCTCAATGAAGCCATGGGCACCGAAAGCGGGACCGATATCAATGGCATCCATCCTGTTGGAAAGACGGACATTCCCTTGCTTTACCAGAATCTGTTTTCCTGCCAGACCATACATACTGAATGCATCTCCGTCCGCTTTCCCGGCTCCCAGCACCGCCAGTTCCACGCGGAATGGAGCTTCTTCTATGCCGCGGAGCTTCACATTGACCTCCACACCGCTTTCCACTTCCCGAATCCGAACCTCAATGGTCAGATCAGGCCCCCATTTCCTGTCTCTCTTCGTGTGATCCATTTTCCACCAGTCGCTGGTGCCCTGGTCTTCCTGAAAGGGCAGATAATACCATCCCTTCATCACCTGGGTCAGTAAGAAACCGTCCTCCGTCTTTTCCAGCGTCTCCGGGATAAATGCGCGGTGTTCACAGATACATCCGCCGATTTTCACCGCCACGTCAAGAGAATGCGTGCTGAAATACAGGAAATTGCTCTTTCCTTTCATCAGGGTATAGCTGATATCTCCTCTGCTCACCCTGACAATCCCTGATTCCGAATACACACGCTCAAAATCCACAGGCCGCCTGCAGCCTTCCCACTCAAAATCAATCAAATCCGGTCTGTTCATATAGTGGATTAGTATATCCGGCGCTGACAGCTGTTTTTCCTCCACCAGTCTAAAAATATAATTTGCAAAGTCCAGGAACTCCGGAATATCCCTCTCCACCCCCATAGTCAGGTATTCCCAATAGTAATACTTGGGATAGACCCTCTTTCCGTTATCCTGTCTGGTTGAATTCGCCGTGAAAATGGTTCCGTCCGGCTCTATATAGGTAAGCATCATACGGAGGTTGCGCACCGCATGTTCAAAAAACGCAGCGTCCTTCGTGCATCTCCCTATTGTGATCATCGCGTCATTGTTGATGCGGTTATAATTGCCTGCGGATTTCTCCGCAAACTCGCCGTCCTCATTGCAGTCGATTCCCTCAGCCAGATAAATCTGCGCTGTCTGGGCAAATTTCGGCTCGGCGAAAAATTCCGCGCACTCCATCAGATTGGATGCGATTGCCCAGCGATGGTTCGGCGTATGGAAACCTCCGGCCAGCAACCCATAGGCCGCCTTCTTTGCGATTCCGTACATCTTCTGATAAATCTTCTCCTGCCATTCATCCCGCTGTATCCCTTTCAGATAATGCAGTACGGGAAGCATTCGCTTTACGATAAAGGCCGTGTCGGGCGCAGAATGGAAGTTACAGCGAATCAGATCGAACAGCCCGTCCTCATGCTGATATCTTTCCACATAATCAAGGGCGAGAACAATGCGCTCCGCCAGCTTCTCATCCTTATAATACTCGCTGCCGCTGTTGCTGTAGGCCCCCGTCATATTATAAACGCGATAAATTGTATATTTCGCATCCATCAGATCTGTTTCGTCCGGAAATCCCCCGTAATAGGGGCTGCTTTTATCAGTCACCTGAATCCTCAGGGCATTCCTGACCCTTTGGTCATTACCCTTTACAATTTTCTCATAATGCTGTCTCATGATTCCTTTCCTCCCACAAAATTGAATAAATAGGCTTCTTTCCAGAATGCGCCGGAAACAATCTGATTGATAGTATACTTTTCGTAAAAAAATTAAGCTATGTGCTATTTGTCAATTTATCAAAAAAACATTGCAATTTTTGTTCTTTTGTTTCCATGCAGAAATCACATGAGTCCTGCATCTTGCATCCCGGGAAACGGGTATGGTATAATGGCCTTATATAATAGTATTTTGATTTCTCCATCCGTGACATGAAAGGAGCAAATATGGAGCAGTTCTCCCTCTTCGACATGCAACCGGAACACAATCCGTCTCTCCCCGCTCCGCTGGCGGACAGGATGCGCCCTGAGAACCTGGAGGACTATATCGGCCAGGACCACCTTCTGGGAAAGGGGAAAATCCTGCGCCAGATGCTGGAGAGGGACATGATTCCCTCCATGATATTCTGGGGACCGCCCGGCGTGGGCAAGACCACTTTGGCCCGGATTATCGCGAACCGGACGAAATCCAGCTTTGTAAATTTCAGCGCCGTCACCAGCGGCATCAAAGAAATCAAGGAGATCATGAAGCAGGCGGACGAGGCCAAAGTCTACGGCACCCGCACCTTGTGTTTCGTGGACGAGATTCACAGGTTCAACAAGGCCCAGCAGGACGCCTTTCTTCCTTATGTGGAAAAAGGCAGCATCACCCTCATCGGAGCCACCACAGAGAACCCCTCCTTTGAGATCAATGCCGCATTGCTGTCCCGGTGCAAGGTCTTCGTGCTGAAGGAACTGACCACGGCAGACCTGACCACTATGCTCGTCCACGCGCTGCATGATAAACGGGGATTCGGAGGCAGCACCGTCCACATGGAGGAGGCGCTCCTGTCCGCCATCGCTTCATTTGCCAATGGAGATGCCCGTACGGCGCTGAATACGCTGGAAATGGCCGTGCTGAACGGGGAGATTTCTTCTGACGGCTCCATCACGGTGTCGGAGCAGACTCTGGAGCAGTGCCTGGGAAAGAAGACTTTTCTATATGATAAAAACGGCGAGGAGCACTACAATCTCATATCCGCCCTCCACAAATCCATGCGCAATTCCGATCCGGACGCGGCGGTGTACTGGCTGGCCAGGATGCTGGAGGCCGGGGAGGACCCGCTGTTCATCGCCCGCAGGCTCATCCGCTTTGCCAGCGAGGACATCGGACTGGCGGACAACCAGGCCCTGCTGACAGCCGTGGCGGCGTATCAGGCCTGCCATTTCAACGGCATGCCCGAATGCAACCTCAACCTGACCCAGGCCGTGGTCTATCTGTCCCTGGCTCCCCGCTCCAACGCCCTGTACCGGGCCTATGAGACGGCAAAAATCGATGCCAGAAGTCAGCTGGCGGAGCCTGTCCCCCTGAACATCCGCAATGCGCCCACATCGCTGATGGAGGAGCTGCATTACGGGGAAGGGTATGTCTACGCCCATGATACCAGGGAAAAAATCGCCCGGATGACCTGTCTGCCGGAGAGTTTAAAGGACAGGCGTTATTATCTTCCCACGGAAGAAGGGACGGAAAAAATATGGAAAGAGCGCCTGGAGCAAAGCAGGACGTTCCGGCTGGGAGATGAATCGGTCTGAATTCCATGCGAGGTTTTCTCTCACTTTTCAATACAGCTTACAGGGCCTCCATAATTATAGACACAGCAGATGCTTTCATGATATAATGGGCTTATTCAAGACATGATTTTTACATATCAAATATCACAGAACAGAAAGGATGTACCCAAGATGAAGTACGATTTTACATCTATCATAAACCGCAACGGCATGGACGCTATTGCGGTAGACAATCTGGGCATCGGGAACTGCCCCGGCAGACCAAAGGAAGGCTTTGACGCTATCCCCATGTGGGTGGCCGATATGAACTTCCCCACCGTGCCCACCGTGCCGGAGACAATCATCGCCCGCACAAAAGCGCCCCACTACGGCTATTTCTCTCCCCGGGAGGAATACTTGGACTCAATTATCAGATGGCATGAGAAGCGAAACGGCGTAACCGGCCTGACCAGAGAGTGCATCGGCTATGAGAACGGCGTACTGGGCGGCGTCATCAGCGCCCTGAACGTATACTGCTCCAAAGGGGACAATGTGCTCCTCCACTCCCCCACCTACGTGGGCTTTACCGGCAGCATCGGCAACAACGGCTACCATATCGTCCACAGCCCGCTGGTCCTGGACGAGAACGGTACATACCGCATGGATTTTCAAGATATGGAGAAGAAAATCACGGAGAACAGAATCCATGCCGCCGTGTTCTGCTCCCCGCACAATCCCTGCGGCCGTGTCTGGGAGAAATGGGAAGTGGAACAGTTCATGGAGCTGTGCCGGAAGCATGACGTGATGGTGGTCTCCGATGAGATCTGGTCCGATATCATCCTGTCCGGACATAAGCATACCCCCACCCAGAGCGTCAGCGAGGACGCAAGGAACCGCACTGTGGCGGTCTACGCTCCCTCCAAGACCTTTAACCTGGCCGGTCTGGTGGGCAGCTACCACATCATTTACAACAAGGCCCTTAGAGACCGGGTGGAAAAGGAGTCCTCCCTCTCCCATTATAACAACATGAACCTCCTCTCCATGTACGCCCTGATTGGCGCCTATAAGCCCGAGGGCTACGAATGGGTGGACGAGCTGCGTCAGGTCATCACCGGCAATGTGGACTTCGCCTGCGCGTACATCGCGGAGCATTTCCACGGCGTCAAAGTCTCCAGGCCCCAGGGCACTTATATGCTGTTCCTGGACTGCACGCAGTGGTGCGAGGCCCACGGCAAGACTATCCAGGAACTGGAGCAGGCCGGCTATGACGTGGGCGTGGCCTGGCAGGACGGAACGGCGTTCCACGGCCCCTGCCATATCCGCATGAACCTGGCCCTGCCCCTCTCCCGGGTGCAGGACGCTTTCGCCAGACTGGACAAGTATGTTTTCAATGCCTGAGCCCCTGATACGGGCCGGAAAGGTAGGAAGATAAATGCCGCTTCAGATTGTCAGGAACGATATCACGAAAATGAATGTGGACGCAATCGTAAACGCCGCCAATCCCTCGCTTTTGGGCGGGGGCGGTGTGGACGGCTGCATCCATCAGGCCGCGGGGCCCACGTTGCTTGCTGAGTGTAGGACGCTGGGTGGGTGCGAGACTGGCAGCGCGAAAGTCACCGGTGCCGGGAAACTCCCCTGCAGATATGTCATTCACGCCGCAGGGCCCCGCTGGAGGGGAGGCGGACATGGAGAGCGGAATCTGCTCATCTCCTGCTACCGCACCGCTCTTTTGCTGGCAAAGGAGAAAGCAAAGTGCTATGAACTGGACTTCCTATTCTGGCATCCCACTTTCAACAGGAATCACTGAATCTTTAAAGGAATCAAAGTCCACTCCAATTTCTTTGCATTGGCGTATCATATTATCATATTGAACTCTTCTAACAAATTGGTAGTTAAAATCAATACTAACCAAATCATTTCTATTTATATCATTCACCGCCCCTTTAAAGAGCCTCTCCAAATATCCCTGACTCCATTTTCCTATATAGTAGAAACCATTACTCTCTGGATGATATGTCTTGAATACAATATCATCTAACTCTTTATCGTGATCACTGCTGAACAAGTTTATAACATCTGTTGACAATAGCGGAATTCCAGCAACAAACTTATATACTGTCTGCGCTCTTGTCAAAACATAAAACATAACAAATTTCGATGTCACTTTATCAACCAGTTTACTGATGTTCTCCCAGTCAATTGAGCAGACTAATATTATATTGATAATATCACAAATGTTTCTCCACTTGAATGTTGCCTCAAAATATTCATG
This sequence comes from Acetatifactor aquisgranensis, assembly GCF_943193215.1. Classification (NCBI taxonomy): domain Bacteria; kingdom Bacillati; phylum Bacillota; class Clostridia; order Lachnospirales; family Lachnospiraceae; genus Acetatifactor; species Acetatifactor aquisgranensis. Next base: position 13,478 of record NZ_CALPDH010000030.1, read on the forward strand.
TCGAAAAACATGTTGACACATTGAAATAAAAAACATGCCAAAGCAAGGAAATACAAAGTTTCCTTCCTTTACTGTATCTATAAACATATATTTATGTTTAATGGGATACGGTTCATTAAGCTGATTTAAACGATGATGTATTTCATAATGGAATGTCCGATAACTTATTCCTGGCAAATGCTGTAAGTAATGAATATAATATTTAACTAAATCTTCGTTATCTGTGAGATACACATCTTTAATTTTAGATTTCACAAATTTATATAAGCTGAGTGCATCTTTTTCGTGAACCAAGATATCACAATCTCCCATCAAGCGGTAACACCCTATTTTTTCATAAACATAGTGATTTAGAACAGAACCTTTAAAATTCACATAATTATAGTCACCAATTTGTGCCAAAAAATCATTCATATTATTTATAATGCTTTTGTATCTAAGTTCCGTTATAGCTTTAAAACGTAGTACTGATTTGTTTTTTATCAGCACACTGTTCTTTTCTGCATTCACCAATGCAACTTTCAGCATCCCTTCCCTAAATATTGCATCTAATACTTCATCTGTTATACCTTCTTCCAGAATATTGTTACATGCATCCCAAATCGTCAAAGACAATATTGTCCTCTTTTCTCTTTCACCGAGCATAATTTATCCTTTTCCAATTTTTCTATATCTGTTTCCAATGCAAAAAATTAGTCAATTTTCATATTCGAAAATAAACGAGTATTCTGTATACATTTAAACTGATAGGGTACTTCTGAAAAAAATCCGGGCCGTTTACCACTATTGTATGAAACTCTCCGTTCTCACCAATAAGACTATTACCCGTCCTCCTAAGATAATGCAAAAATTCCTCCGTATACTCAATTCCCAACACATCTCTCCCAAAACTAGATTTTTTATAGCTACTGACAATAATCTTATACCCCATATCAATATACATTCGAGCAAGTTGTTCTTCAGTATATGTACTTAACGGAAACACCGGAGTTACTTTATTACGTAAACATATTGCTGTTTTATATATCATCTGAGGAATCCGTTTAGTATCCCCGAACACCACTTGAAAGATTCCATCTTTCCTACATGCTTCTACCGCTTGTAAAACAAATTCTCCATATGTAATATCCTCATATATTTCGATTGGAACTCCTAAATTTTTGCTTTGCTCATTCAAGAATCTTTTTGAAATAAACTCTTCTGACTCATATTTTTCTACAAACACAATCAACTTTTTACACCTGTTTCCTAACTTTGAATACACATTATTTGCTAAACAGCCGTCTTTTCCTCCACTCCAAAATACTGCATAGTCACTCATATAGGACTCCCCTAATCGCCTCTTTAATATTCTTTATATTCTCATACTTTTTCTCATAATGAATCCTATAAACATCCAGTTGAGAGCTAATTTCCATCAACCTACTCATTTGTTTTCTTCTTATCTCAGGGGATATAATGTCATTATTATAAAAGCTTGGATATAATTTTATAATTTTGTTCAACCCAATAATTGGCATGATTTCAATCTCTCTTTTCCTTTCATCCACTGGATCTAAAATAAAGAGTCTGCGACATTCTGTTTGTTTTTCTAAATAAGTTCTCGATATCAGTATTCTTTCTTTATTGGTTTTTTCCGTGTACCGGACAGAAAAATGGTTACACGCATCTTTTGTTAATTTAACATACGGATTATACCACCTTGATTGGCATCTTCTATCCAATACAACCATATCATCTGATAATACTTCATAACCACTTTTAAAAAAATCATAAGTTAGCGTTGACTTTCCCACCCCCGACGGCCCTAAAATCATAAACGAAAACCCCGTATTTTGAGAAGCGATTTGAGTGGCATGTAACACAAGCCACCCCATGTCGCAAAAGCATATTGGCAATATATATCGGGTCAGGATTTCTTTCCACGCTTCCTCACTAATTTTTCTATATATATCATACTCGAATGTATGTCTACTGAATATATATCTAAATACACAAGCATTCTCTATATTTATTTCAAAAAAATCTGAATCTGCTTTTATATTTTCTATACTTTCAAACTTCTTATTTGAAAAATTAAAATTTTTCAGGGATTCCTCACATGATACCCATCTATTACCCTTTTGGGTCAAAAGGATTTTTTCAGTCATTCAACAACTCCTTCTGTTCGAAAGAAAGCAACCGTCTCACTAATATCCTTTTTTATGGCATCCATTTCCTCCCTTTCACCATCCAGTTTTAACATAATCCTTTCAATCAGCATATCCTCGTCATCGCATCCCTCAATAATTTCTTCCAATATCATCTTCACACTTAAATTGCCTGTATAAATTTTATTAGTAGCTGTATTAACTATCAAAATTTCATCTCCCTGTACCGTCCATTCTATTTTATCTAACAGTTTCATTTTTCTATCCTTTCTATTGCTTCAGTGTACAAAGGATTACAATAAAAATGGACTGCCAACCTACAACTTCTACCGCTCTTCCAAAGAGCGGTATTTCACTTTTCTGAAATGTAATGATTACATGCTCCAGCTTCGAGCCAAGTTGGCCCGAAGGTTGATAAGCTGAATATGACACTGACATATTTGAATTCCAACCAAATATTCTTTTCCAGCTGGTAAAAATGATTAAAAAGGGAGTATGGCTGTTACGATTTGGCCATATAGAAGCCGTTTAGTTTCAAGCATTATCTGCGTGGTTTCCAAAGGCTGAGTATTTTTATACCTTTGCCTCTTGTTTTATGAAGTATTTCGTAACACTAAGGTATTAAAATTTAAACTAAGCTGGTATAACATATTTTCTAAATGGAAAAATATATCTTCATCCTGAGCATATTCCATGATATAATTATCCCAACAGACTATCGGAACGAGGGAAATGTATGGACGATTTAGCATTAAACTATCAAAGTGATTTTCATGCCATTCTGCAAATGATAGCAGATGCCCGCCGGAAAGCTGCCTATCAAGTGAATGCCACAATGATTGACCTTTATTGGGGAATTGGAGAATTTGTTTCCAATAAGGCCGTACAGGATGGCTGGGGACGTTCTACCGTAAAGGCACTTTCTGAATACATTCTGACGCAGGAACCAGGGATTAGAGGCTATTCCCCACAGAATATCTGGCGCATGAAGCAGTTCTTTGAAACTTATTGTGACAAGCCAGAGTTAGGAACTCTGCTAAGAGAAAATACATGGTCAAATAATTTGCATATCATGTCAAAGACAAAATCGGATGCAGAGAGATTATTCTATTTGAAGCTGGCCTCTCGGGAAAAGTATAAAGCAAAAGAACTGGAACGGCAGATTGACAGCGGATATTATGAGCGTTTAATGCTATCAGACGGTAAAGCGCCTTCCGCCATATCCCATGCTGCGCCTGCGAACATAATCAGAGACATGTATATGTTGGAGTTTTTAGATCTGCCCGAGCCTTATAGGGAATATGATTTGAAAAAGGCCATTTTGAAGAACATGAAAAAATTTTTACTGGAAATTGGCAGGGATTTTATTTTTATGGGAGAAGAATATCATCTTCAAGTAGGAAAGAACGACTATTATACGGATTTAATCTTTTTTCATAGGGAGCTACAATGCCTTGTTGCAATTGAGTTGAAAATTGATGATTTCAAACCGGAATACTTGGGAAAAATGCAGTTTTATCTTGAAGCGTTAGACCGGGATGTAAAGAAGCCCCACGAAAATCCCAGCGTTGGCATTATTCTTTGCAAGAGTAAGGACGAGGACGTTGTTGAATATGCCCTGAGCCGGAATATGAGTCCAACCATGATTTCCGAATATAGGACGAAACTAATCAGCAAGGAAATCTTACAAAAGAAACTTGAGGAATTAACGGAAATGGTGGATGAGGATAAAAACTCTCAATGACGTTGAGAGTTTTTCAAAAAATCAATTTATTATGTTAGTACAGAAATAGCAGGGGATTATAATGAGCCTCTGCTATTTTTATAACCTCAAGCTAATATAAGGAGCAACGCGACGCTGACATTTCGGGCCATGTTGGCCCGAAGCCGGGTTTGGGGAGGCTCCCCAACAAGCAGATTTTTACGTTCTGGCCGGAAGGCCGGAACGTAAAAATAGCAACTGTGTGGCCACAGTTGCACTGCTTGCCACTTAGCGGCAGCCCCTAAAATGGCGCAAAAAAACAGAGGCCCTTATTCTGGAACCTCCGTTTCTCTGGCTTTCTTAATGCCCTCGGCTGTGGCTTCTATCACGACAAGCTCTTTTTCATTCATGGAGTTTAGAAGCACATCAATGTGCTTTCTGCAAGAGCTTGACCTTGCCCCTCCGTCCGCATGAATAAACTGGTCAACTGAAACGTCAAACATGGTAATGAGTTTAACAAAAAGGTCGAAGCTGGGATATTGACCTTTGTTCTCAATATTCATAATGGTACGGGAGTCGCGGTCTACTAATTCCGCAACATAGGCTTGTGTCCAGCCCTTTTCTTCTCTGGCTCGTTTGAGAGCTGCCCCGAGGCCGTGAAAGTCAAACCTTCTTTCATCTTGGTTCATTCTCATATCACCCTATATCATTCTACATTTCTGGTCAGGTTATGAGAATGTAATCAAATTTGATGTAAGGTAGTATTTTGTTTCATTTCAAAAGTGGTTCTGCCTTGCTCTAATGCAACAGAGACGGTATAATTAAAATAATATGTGAGCTTTAATTCGGAAATCTGAGAAATGATAAGGAGATAATAGTATGGAAACTGGAACACACCCACATCTTCTGATTATTGAAGATGATGTGCTGCTCAATGATATGACGAAGCGGCTTTTGACCCAACATGGTTATTGCGTAACCTCTGCATATTCTGGAAGCGAGGCGCTTCTGTTGATTGAGAAAGGCACTTTTGACTTAATTTTACTTGATTTAATGCTGCCCGGCATACCGGGGGAAACAGTATTGGAAAAGATGAAAAGCACGATGGATATTCCGATTATCGGTGTGTCCGCTAAAACGGATATAGACAGCAAAGTGAACCTCATACGAAATGGTGCAGATGATTACATCACAAAGCCATTCGACAATCAAGAGCTGCTGGTGCGGATTGAAGCAGTGCTCCGGCGCTTTCAGAAGTCTACTACCCCCAACAATAGCAAAATACTTCGCTTTAAGGACTTGTCCCTTGATACAGAAGCTATGGAGGCTAAAATCAGGAATACCCCCATTACTTTGACACGGTATGAATACCTGATTTTGCAACTTCTGATGTCCTCGCCCTCAAAGGTATTCACAAAGAACAATATTTTTGAAAGCGTGTGGAATGAAAATTTTATCGGGGACGATAATGCAATCAATGTCCACATTGGAAATCTCCGCAAGAAGTTTGCCAAGGTCAATCCAGAGGAAAAGTATATTCAGACGGTTTGGGGCCTCGGTTTCAAAATGCAGGGCTAATCCTTAGAGAAATCTTATGAAGTTTGCACACCAGTCTGCTACAATAAGACAGCATGGAAAGGGGATGATTATTTTGGAGACTGCTTTGGAAACAGCCGGGTTGACCTATGTTTTCCCGGATGGAAACGGAATTAAAAATATCGCGTTTCAGGTAAAACGCGGAGAAATCTATGCACTGTATGGCGGCCATCACGCCGGGAAATCTGTACTGTTGCAAACCATTATAGGTACACTTAGACCTCAAGCTGGTACGCTCAAATTATTTGGCAATATAGACTATCAGAAGGAGCGCCGCCGGATTGGGTTTGTACCACAAAAGCCTGTGACAATCGGCTCTCTGTCACCTGCTGATATGCTGCGTTATTTTTCTTCCGTTTTTGGAACCACAGAAATCCATATTTTAGATATACTGCATTTGAACCTGAAAGAGAAAAAGGCGGTACAGCGATTGCCATTATCGACCCAGCGTTTAGTGAATTTGGCTGTTGCCCTTTTGGGAAATCCAGATATGATAATTTTGGACGATCCTTTTTCCGGGCTAGATAAGGGAGAATGTGAACACCTGCTTTCTGTTCTGAACTATCTGCATGAAATCAACCATACCACACTTTTAATCTCTGGACAGGATTATACGCTGCTTTCCCGGCTTGCATCCAAATATGGCGTGATGGCAGATGGCAAGCTGCTTTGTGAGCTTACGGCTGGGGAATTGAAAGAGAGCTGCCAGCGGTGCATAAAGATAAGAACTCCACAATTAGAACGGGCTATTACGATTTTAAGCCAGCAGTTCCCGGATTTTGAAGTGTTGGGTCATGACCTGATTAGAATTTTTCATTGTAATGAGCAATCCGGGGAAATCAATACGCTGCTGGTTCATTCCGGGATAGAGGTATCAGAAATCTGGCTTGCCGGTATGGAGCCGACCGACTATCTTTTGAAAATGACAGGAGGTGCAAAGAGTGATTCAGACGATGCAAAGTGAGTTGTTCCGTATCCGCAAAAGCCGCCTGTTTTGGGCCTGCCTCGTATTGGCTGCGTTTTTTGTCTTTGCGCTTGCCCTGACCTTTTATCACAATTCGGTAAATGGTATGCTTCCGGTTATATCACTGGTTTCGTTCACGGAGTTTCTGTTTTCAGATTACAGTCTGATTTTTCCATTGACGCTCTTTTTGTGCCTGTACTTTACAGAAGATTTTCATACCGGCACATACAGTATCACACTTTCTAAAGGTACAAGCAGAGTACACCTATTCTTTGGAAAACTGCTGGCCTCATGGGGTGGCGTTTTATTTTTTCTGTTTGTATGCTTTGGTGTTGCGTATTTGTCAATTCTGATGATGGGAGCATCCCGGTATGACATAAAGTATTCGTTTTCTGCAATCGGAGTCTTTCTTTTGTTTCAATGCCTGTGCTTTTTAGGTTACACTGCATTTCTCAATTTGTTAAGTTACCTGCTCCGGCATCGGATCATTGTTACGATTACCGCATTTTTTATGCTGGGGGTTTTGTATTTATATCTCACAAAGATAAGTACAGCACTGGATATGGATTATTCGCTCTACAAGTATTGGGTTGTAGGGCTATCTCATAGCTTGCAGATCAATACCTTTGGGGAGGATTTAATACCCATTTGTTTGACACTGGTAGTATATCTGTTTTTACCAACAGCCATTTCGCTCTCCCTGTTTCTAAGGTTGGACTTGCGCGATTTGGAAAGGCGGTGATGGCTACATGATGGTGTTATGTATCTTGCTTGCAATGCTTTCCCTGTTTTTGTCCCTGAAACTGATTTATCAGCGAAAGTTGGTTCAGAAAGTAAAAAAACAGATTGACTTTCTGATTGACCGTGATACGCAAACCGAAATTATGGTGGAAAAAACGGATGGGACAATACAGGATTTGGCTGCAAGTATCAATCATCTTCTGAAAAAATATCGTAGCATGGGGCAGGAAATTGAACGGAGCGATACACTGTTCCGAGATACCATTACCAGTCTTTCCCATGACTTGCGAACGCCGCTGGCAACAGCAAATGGCTATATCCAGCTCTTACAGGAACAGGATTTAACAGGGGAGCAAAAAGAATATGCGACGATTGCGGGAGAAAGAATTTCCGCTGTAAAGCTGCTTCTCGACCAACTGTTTGAATTTGCAAGGATTGAGGCCGACGAACTGAAATTGAATTGCAGAAATACGGATATACACAGTGTACTTCGGGATGTTGTCGCCTCATACTACGGCGATTTTGAACAGAAAAAATGTGTCCCCTATATCGTTATCCCAAATCCACCAGCTATCATTTGGGGCGATCCAGATGCCTTGACCCGGATTTTCTCAAATGTGGTTTATAATGCACTTGTTCACGGGGAGGGAAATTATCAAATCACCGCAGCGATAGAAGAAGCTCAAACGGTCATAACCATTAAAAATGCGTCGAGCAGTATTCAGCAAGAAGATACTCCTCATTTGTTTGACCGTTTTTACACCACCGACCAGTCACGAACAAAAAAGACAACCGGGCTGGGATTGGCAATCGCTCAAAGACTTGTGACCCGCATGGGCGGGCAAATTGTCGCTTCCTTGCAAAACGGTATCTTTGCAATTCAAGTCGTGTTTCCCATTGTCAATTCCTAAAGGGCTGCTTCGGCGGCTCTTTTTTCATCCTTAGACTTTCCTTAGACTTTTCTCAAACAAATCTTAAACCTCTTTGGTAAAGTATGAGCCATAGGAGGTATAAACAAATGGTTAAAGTAGCTTTAGTGGTTTCTATCATCGCTTTGGCGGTGTGCCTGCTCACGGCCTTGCATGGCGTATTGAGCGATGGACTAAAAGGACTAAAACAGAGATCAAAACCCATTGGTATTTCATTTTTGATTTATGCTGTGGCCTTTTTGCTTTTCATCTTTTTTCAATAACGGAGGTATTTCATGCTGCAAATCAAAAATGTAAATTTGAATGTTGGAAATACCGCATTGCTGTCCAACATCAACTTGACTTTAGAGCAAGGAAAAATCTATGGTGTACTGGGGCCAAACGGAGCCGGTAAAACAACACTGTTTAAGTCCATGCTGGGTCTGACTGCCTTTTCGGGAGAAATCCTCTCTGATGGACAGCCCGTTTCCAGTAGATGTTTTGGAAGTTTGATTGAATACCCGGCTTTTTACCCCCGGCTCACCGTAGAGGAAAATTTGAAGCTCCACGCACAATATTTAGGTCTGAAAAGACCAAACATCGAAGTGGCGCTCAAACAAGTGAACTTGCTGGATGCCCGAAAAAAGCTGTTCTCTCAACTTTCTTTGGGGATGCGCCAACGACTGGGAATTGCTCGCGCCTTTTTAGGCGATGTTCAATATTTACTGCTGGACGAACCTACCAACGGTCTTGATCCGATGGGGATAAAGGAAATCCGGCTGCTTCTGAAAGAACGCTTAAAATCTCCCCAACACTGTATTTTGGTATCAAGCCATAATCTGACGGAGATTGCTGCTGTCACGGATGTTCTTATTTTCATTCGTGACGGAAAAATCATCAAGATTGTAGAAAACGACTATAACGAAAAGGAACTGGAAGCCCTGTATGAGGATATTATGACTTCCGGCCAGAGGGAGGAAGCATAATGGGAGTGTTGATTAAAAATGAGTTTTACAAGTTGAAGCGGGAATGGTTTATGGTATTTCTTCTGCTGTTGTCGCTTCTTCCCATCATTACCGGCGGAGCAGGAGCAATTTTCAACAGTAGCACAAAATCACTTGCTGACCTGTTCTTCTTTATGAATAACCAGTTTTCCATGTTCTTCCCAATGGTGCTCTTCATTTTGATTGGTTCGCTGTTTTATCAGGAATACAAAAACAAAACTTACATCAACTGGATTACCTACGGGTTTTCAAAGAAGAAGCTCTTTCTATCGAAAGTTACTGTCAGCGTCGTTATCGGCATCTGCTTTGCGGCTGTCTTATTTATCGCATTTGGCCTATTGGTGGCGATACTCAATGGAGCTGGCAGGTTGACCGGCGGTATTTCCCTGTTCCTCAAGCTGGCAATCGGGTTTGGAATTGAAGCCGGTGTTGTCGTTTTTGTAACGACCTGTTTAGGGGCAATCGTTATCAATCTGAGCCGCAATATTATTGTAACAAGCGTTGTCGGAGTTATATATGGCTTTGTATCTTGCCTGTTCATCGGTTCAGAAAGAGGCTTTGTCATTCCGGGTAGCTTTGCATATCGTGTGTCTATGTTCTTCTCGGATAAATCCACTTACTATGAGGTGCCTATATCGGCCACCATTGGCGGATGTATTAGCATTGTACTTTGCTTTATTGTTCTGTTTCTGGTTGGATTGATTGTCTTTTCTCATAAGAAAAAAATAGAAAATTAACTGCCGGACGACGGCAAAAGAAAAAAGCCGTCGTAAAGCAGACACATTCTCGCGCCTATGAAACGGCGGCTTTGAGAAATCAGAGCCGCCGTTTCTTTTCGCTCCCCCCTAAACCAACGACGACCTAACACCGTGTAAATCCACGGCGGCATATAGGAGGATTGCCGCCGTGTCTATTTTTGCCTTTTTTCACAGTCCCCATGACCTGCACCAGCTAAAAAAAGCGTAGCTCCCCCTCCGGGGTATTCCGGCTATGTATGCGAAATTTGTTGGAACCTTAACTATTATGTCATTTCATGCGTCCGTGTGGCTTCATGCCGCCCGGGCGCTTTTGCGTTCTTATGGGGCTGCTTCGGGTCATGTTGGCCATCAAACACCTCATAAAATATTTGGAGCTACAATAGAGTTTTCAGAAATCCATTAACCAATTTCTGAATTATGGCCGACTGCATAACTACCTATCCAATAACAATATTCACATCTGCAAAACGGTTAAATTCCAGCCTATGCGCTACGCTTACCACAGTGGCCCCTCTTCGTTGCTGCTCCTCCCGTAGTACCCGCGCCATTTCATCTTGAGTAGCGGCATCCATCTGACTGGTTGCCTCATCTAACAGGATAAGTTCTTTACCGTCCAGAAGGCATCTGGCAATTGCTATTCTTTGACGCTCCCCCCCAGACAATGCCATGCCCTGCTCTCCTATCTCTCGCTCCAGACCGCCTTCAATTTCAGACGAAATCCCTGCCCTGTCCGCTACATCTTTCAGTTGGCTTTCTGTCGCATTTTGCTTCACTAGAAGAAGGTTGTCCCGAATAGTTCCTTGCATCAGCACAGGCTCTTGAGGCATATAGGATATATGAGCCCGCAAGTCATATATGTTGATTTCTCCTATAGGTTGCCCATCAATACTGATGCTGCCTTCATCCACTTCATAAAACCGCAGCAGCAGCTCCAGAATGGTGCTCTTCCCAATGCCGCTGGATCCTGTAATCCCAACCCAGTCTCCCTGCCGAATCCTCAAATTTTTATGACTCAAAATATTCTTGTCTGTGTTAGGATAGCGGAAAGATACATCATCAAAAACGATTTCCTTCTTATAACACCACAGACACTCACCTACCTTTCCGCGTTCATCCTCTAACTCTAAATATTCTTGTATCGCAGCGACTTCGCCTTTTGCTTTTTTATATCCATTGTATGTCGAAATCAAATTTGAGAAGATGCCATGTACTCTGGTAGCATAGCCTAATGCTGCCGTCAAATATCCAATAGATATCATATGCACAGTAGCAAACAAAGCAGAAATGATAAAAGTAGCTCCATAGAAAAAACCAGGCATAAGCGTATTGGATATCCCACCCACAAAATTGTCGAAAAAGGCAACCTTTCCCCATACTTTTAAAACACTGTTCTGCAACGCCTCGACTTGCCTATATTCATGTTTCTCTAAAACATGAGCCTTAATCAAGCGTATGGAACGGAAAGCTTCCTGCATCTGCCTCTGATACTTCGCATTAAAGTCAACCACTTTCTCAATCAATATCTGAAGCCTGTCTCCCACCAGCCTCATCAATACGATGCTCACCGGGATATACAGTACTTGAAACAGGCCTATCAGGACATGAATCCTGCACAAGAGCATAAACACAATTATTCCGCTGACTGCATTTGACAGTAGCTTGGGCAAATCAATGGTCCATACCGCAATATAGGACACAATATCTTTGGATGCCTTTTGGGCCAGCTCCGAAGAATGATTGGCATCAAAAAAAGCCATAGGTTGATGAATCAGCTTATCAAAGCATTCCAAGTTCACCTTCGAAATTAGTCTACGGCTTTTCAGCATCAAGTAATATTGGTACCAGTTGTAGCCAAACGTTACCAGCACTGGAATACCACAAAACGCCAGAATACTTAGAGCCACCTCTTTCACCTGCCCGTTCGGAATATAGCTATCAATAACCGTAGGCATCAGCATTACTGGAATGAAGCCTACTGTTTGAATCGCCAGCGACATCATAAAAGATATCACCGCAATGACAACCACCTCTCTTTTAAGGCTTTTTCCTTCTACAGCTTCTATGTTCTTCATCTATATATTCCCTTTCACCAAAACATGGCATCCATATGATAAAGCATCTTAAATATCAGGCACAAAATATCCTAAATATCAATATTCATTCCCATATATCACCTCAAACAACTCCCCCATCCTCTTTTGCTTGACAAGAAGAAAACCTCGAAATCGCCAGCACCTCCCCCATACATCTCGCAGAAAGAGTCCTACTGCCAAGATTACGGAACTGTTTGCCAAAGTCCTAATCATCATGTCAAACCCGACTTTATATATCCTTTTTCGCCCTCACCGATAAACTCTTTGAGCATCATTTATAAATAATAAAACCTGCCCACCTCTCTGCTAACTTTCTGCCCTCTCTTTGTCTATCTTCACCATAGCATATCCTTTCTGAAAAAGAAAGTACAATGTCCCATTTGGTCATATTCTGGCAAGTTTGGTAAAATATTACGGAAAACAGACAAAAATATGATACCGCAAAATTCAAGATAACCTCTTCAGCAGGACTGTTGCTATAACTTTCCTATCGTCTATTTCAAACTCTATCGTCCCACCGTATCTTTTGAGAATCTCCTTCACACTCCGAATTCCGAAGCCATGCCGCATCCAATCATCCTTGCTGGTTTCCGATAGCCTAATGGATTTCCCATCGGCAACCCTGTTCTCTAATCGGATATATATCATCCCTTTGTCTTCAGACATGTAGAGCCCAATCCAACCACGAGTGCCTAACCTTGGAGCGCCCTTTCCCCTTCAGTAGGAAAAACGCATATAAAAGCAGCAGGAGCTTACTGAGGGCTATCATCAACATCCTCATAAAAGACATCGTGTCCATCCATAGCAGAATGTCATTATCCTTTACAGGCGTCAGAATCCATATCATAATCACGCTGCTCCCAAAAAGTCCCATTTCATACAGCATGACGCTCCCCAACTGTCTCCATATCGTCCCTTTCAGGCACAGCCTCGCATAACACATGGTGATAGCGAAATCAAATATCGTAGACACATAGCTGTAGAGCGTCACCATATCAGACGCAAGAATATTCCCAAACAGCAGCGCAAAGCACACAAATCCTCCAGCCGCAGCCTTTCCCCCCCGAAACCGGCGCGCATTGAACAAATTCAGATAAACCACAAACAGGGCGGATTCAATAAAATCCGCCCCTATTTCAACAAATGTCATAGCCTCTCCCCTTTGCTCAGGACTGCTGGTAAAGGGATTCGAACCACTCCCTGATACCTTTATCGACTTCCCTCTGGCAGCCCCTACTCACCCTCAGGGCCGTCCCGTCTTTTAGTACCACCTGATTTCCCTCAAACCGGCGGACATATTTCAGGTTCACCATACGACGGTTATGTATCCTAAGATAATGAAAAACGGAAAACAGGGCCGCCAACTGACTCAAGCTAGTACGGAGCACGGCTTTTCGACCATCGTCTAGATGTATATCCACATAGTGCCCCTGACTCTCGCACCAGAGAATCCTCTGGGGATATATCTCTACCTCCCCGCTTTTCCAAGCTACCTGTACACTTGCATGTCTCTGCTGCCACTGCTGCTTCAGGAACATGACGACATCCCTCAAATCTTTCTCCAGCTTCACCTTGCAGATGAAGAACCGGGGCCTTGCCAGCATAGATTTCTGTATATATTTATCATAAGCGCTTACGAAGACAATCTCCTTGCCAGAACTGCGTTTCTCTAACTCCAAAGCAAAATCTATCCCTGATATCCCGTCCAGTTCTATATCGATAAAAAAAGGGCGAAATCGTCCGCCTCTTCCTGGCCAATATCTTCTGGGCCGCTCCTACATGTCAGGTAAATGGGAAAGTCCGCTCGCTCTGTTTCCATCTCAAGCGCTTTCTGAAACGTCCAACAAAATTCCTCGTTATCATCAATCAATACTGCTTTCATAGTTCCTTTTCCTGTATAGATATCCAGTTGTCTGTAGCCTTTTGCCGAATACACTTCTTTTTCACTACATATTAATAATATTATGTTCTGCCTCCTTTGTCAATCTTCGTCATGAATTTCCCACTGACCACTCCATCCGGGCATGGCGCAGCAGCTCCTCTGCTGTCAGTTCCCGGCTGGAAATATAATAGTGTCATTCATTGCTCTTTGCTCCTTTGCCCTCAAATTCCGTGTGCAGGGCTCCTATACATTTCAGGCCTTCCCATCCTTCTTTTTCCTGCATCCAGCCAATCTCACTGACAATAAAAGCAATCCGCTTCTCAATCCTCCCACGATTCTTCTCTGTTTCTGTCTTCTTCTCCATAGACTTGCACAACGTTTTGTCCTGTACATATTCTTCAATCTCTTTTCAAGTTCTCCTGATTGTATTTGGCGCACAGCGGATAGTCTCCTTTCCCCGAAAGGATTGTACACGCTGTATCTTTTTGACAGTTCAACTCATCTGCCACTACCAAGCACCCTCCCAACTCCAGCTGCTCTAAAAGCCCACGAACCGCTGGAATCTCATTGCCTTTTTCCTCTACGGTCTGCTGTGTAAAGGGTATCCCTAGCTCCGCAACCTGTGCGCTCACTATGTGCAAGGGACTTTCATAACACTCCATTTTCCCTGTGGAACAGATTGATTTCTCCTTTAAAAATCCCTTTATCCTGTCACTGGATGTCCACTGATAAATCCGGCTCTTTTGTGATTTCTACATCTTCAAAATATTGTACTATAAGATTTTTTCATGATGCTTATTATAAACCATTTATTCTGTTTGTGAAAAATTGATTTCCGTGTGAATTTCCGGGGATTGAGCCTGTCATAAAGATGGACATGGCAGATACTTTCGTGGTATGATGTCTTCATACCATTCTATAAGAATTTTATCCAAAGTATAATCTTTACATACAAATATCACAGAACAGAAAGGATGTACCTGAGATGAAATACGATTTTACGTCTATCATGAACCGCAAAGGCATGGACGCCATCGCGGTGGACAATCTGGGAATCGGCAGCTGTCCCGGCAAGCCTAAGGAGGGTTTCGACGCTATCCCCATGTGGGTGGCCGACATGAACTTCCCCACCGTGCCCACCGTGCCGGAGACAATCATCGCCCGCACAAAGGAGCCCCACTATGGCTATTTCTCCCCCCGGGAGGAATACCTGGACGCAATCATCAGATGGCATGAGACACGAAACGGCGCAGCCGGCCTGACCAGAGAGTGCATCGGCTATGAGAACGGCGTGCTGGGCGGCGTCATCAGCGCCCTGAACGTATACTGCTCCAAAGGGGACAATGTGCTCCTCCACTCCCCCACCTACGTGGGCTTTACCGGCAGCATCGGCAACAACGGCTACCATATCGTCCACAGCCCGCTGGTCCTGGACGAGAACGGTACATACCGCATGGATTTTGAAGATATGGAGAAGAAAATCACGGAGAACAGAATCCATGCCGCCGTGTTCTGCTCCCCGCACAATCCCTGCGGCCGTGTCTGGGAAAAATGGGAGGTGGAGCAGTTCATGGAGCTGTGTCGGAAGCATGACGTGATGGTGGTCTCCGATGAAATCTGGTCCGATATCATCCTGTCCGGACATAAGCATACCCCCACCCAGAGCGTCAGCGAGGACGCAAGGAACCGCACTGTGGCGGTCTACGCTCCCTCCAAGACCTTTAACCTGGCCGGATTGGTGGGCAGCTACCACATCATTTACAACAAGGCCCTTAGGGACCGGGTGGAAAAGGAGTCCTCCCTCTCCCATTACAACAACATGAACCTCCTCTCCATGTACGCCCTGATTGGCGCCTATAAGCCCGAGGGCTACGAATGGGTGGACGAGCTGCGTCAGGTCATCACCGGCAATGTGGACTTCGCCTGCGCGTACATCGCGGAGCATTTCCACGGCGTCAAAGTCTCCAGGCCCCAGGGCACTTATATGCTGTTCCTGGACTGCACACAGTGGTGCGAGGCCCACGGCAAGACTATCCGGGAGCTGGAGCAGGCCGGCTATGACGTGGGCGTGGCCTGGCAGGACGGAACGGCGTTCCACGGCCCCTGCCATATCCGCATGAACCTGGCCCTGCCCCTCTCCCGGGTGCAGGAGGCTTTCGCAAGGCTGGACAAGTACGTTTTCAATGCCTGAATCCCTGATACAGGCCGGAAAGGTGGAGAGATAGATGCCGCTTCAGATTGTCAGGAACGATATCACGAAAATGAACGTGGACGCAATCGTAAACGCCGCCAATCACACGCTTCTGGGCGGTGGCGGCGTGGACGGCTGCATCCACCGGGCCGCGGGGCCGGAATTGCTGGCGGAGTGCAGGACGCTGGGAGGATGCGAGACCGGCAGCGCGAAAGTCACCGGGGCCGGAAAACTTCCCTGCAAATATGTCATCCATGCCGTGGGGCCACGCTGGAGGGGCGGAAGACATGGGGAGCGCGACCTGCTCATCTCCTGCTACCGCACTTCCCTTTTGCTGGCAAAGGAGAAAGAATGCGAGACCGTCGCTTTTCCCCTTATCTCTTCCGGTATCTACGGCTATCCCAAAGACCAGGCGCTGCGGGTCGCCATCGATACCATCGGTGAGTTTCTGCTGAAAAATGACATGACTGTCTATCTGGTCATCTTCGATAAGGCAGCTTATCAAATCAGCGGGAAACTGTTCGACGACATTGCGGAGTATATTGACGACAATTATGTAGGCAATCATGCCGACTATCTGTCCCAACGGCAGAGGGGACGCAAAGCATTCAGGGAGGAAGCTTTTCTCCAGGACACTGCCGTCCGCAAAGAAGCCGTCAAAGCCCCCTGCCCTTTCACGCCCATGGCTGCCGCGGCGCCTGTGTCTCTCGGCGCTCTTGACAATGCCCTGAAGCAGATTGATGAAAGTTTCTCCGAGATGCTGCTGCGCAAGATTGACGAATCCGGCATGACGGACTCCGAGTGCTACAAAAAGGCCAATATCGACCGCAAGCTTTTCTCGAAGATTCGCGGCGATAAGCACTACAGGCCCAGCAAGCCTACGGCAATCGCTTTCGCCATCGCCCTTGAACTTCCCCTGGAGGAGACGAAAGATATACTTATGAAAGCCGGCTTCGCCCTGTCCCGCTCAAACAAGTTCGACATCATCATTGAGTACTTCATCGAGCATGGGAACTACAATATATTTGAAATCAACGAGGCCCTGTTCGCCTTTGACCAGAGCCTGCTGGGAGCATAGTTTTTGACAGGCGGAAAAATTGTCGCCTGACATGCGACCATGCCGGATATGATTCCTCTTATAATATGGCTGTAAGGTAGACACCTGACAGCCATATTTTTTATTCCAGGAGGTATAGGCATGAAAAAGAATCTGACAGAACTCGTATTCATTCTCGACCGCAGCGGCTCCATGAGCGGGCTGGAGGCGGACACCATCGGAGGCTTCAACTCCATGATCGCGAAACAGAAGAAAGAAGAGGGCGAAGCGCTCATCTCCACCGTCCTGTTCGACAACTCCAGCGAAGTAATCCATGACCGCGCCCACATCCGCAGCATCAGGCCCATGACTGACGAGGACTACACAGTGAGAGGCTGCACCGCCCTGCTGGACGCCATCGGCGGCGCCATCCATCATATCGGCAACGTCCATAAGTACGCGCGGCCCGAAGATGTGCCGGAGCATACCCTGTTCGTCATCACGACAGACGGCATGGAGAACGCAAGCCATCATTACGACAGCCAAAAGGTCAAAAAGATGATTGAGCGCCAGAAGGAAAAGTACGGTTGGGAATTCCTGTTCCTGGGAGCCAACATCGATGCCGTGGAGACGGCAAAGGATTTCGGCATCAGCGAAGACCGCGCCGTGAACTATCACGCCGACAGCAGAGGAACCCAGCTCAACTATGAGGCGCTGGGAAAGGCTATCTGCGCCGTCCGATGCAGTGCGCCGCTGGACGCCGGCTGGAAAAAGTCCATTGACGATGACTACAAGGCCAGAAAACGAGGGCTGTTCAAAAAGCGTTCCTGAGAGAGCCCGCATCCGCGCCCTCCAAAAGGAGAAGCTTTCTCTTTTTGTCCACTCCGCCCGCATATCCCGTCAGGCTGCCGTCAGAACCTACCACGCGGTGGCAGGGGATTATGACGGAAATCCTGTTATGGCCAACCGCGCCGCCTATGGCCTGTGCCGACATATGGTCCAGGCCCCTTTCCCCGGCGGCCGTCCTTGCCAGCTGCCCATAGGTCACGGTCTCCCCATATGGAATCTGCTGCAGAAGCTTCCATACGCTGAGCCTGAAAGGGGAGCCGACCATATGGAGCGGCGGCATGAAATCCGGCTGTTTCCCGGAGAAATAGATATCCAGCCACTTCTTCGTCGTATCGAATATAATTATATCTTTTTCCGTATGCTCTGGTTCAAGTCCCTCCGCGTAATATTTCGCCCCCAAAAACCAAAGCCCTGTCAGACCGGCTTCGTCAGCGGCCAGAAGCATTTCGCCCAATGGAGACTGGTAAGTCGTCGTATACCGCATAGTCATTTCCTCCTGAATAGAGCCTTAAAAAGGCTTTTGTCTTATTTTACTTTCCTTTCCGCCCGGTGTCAAATGCCCTGTCTCATTCCCATTTAAAACACTTTACAGAGATACCAAAACAAATGAACGTAACAGTGCCCATAACTGTAACCGGAAACAGCACATTTCCAATCGGCAATCCAAGAAATGCCGCTTTCATTAACTGAATACTCTGTGTCAAAGGGAAAATACGAATAATCTCTTGCATGGCAGCAGGCATAACCTCAAAGGGAAGTGTCGCACCCGAAAAAAGCAGCATGGGGAAATACAAAATACAGGCAATCACACTCGCGCTTTTCATGTTTTTCGCAGTCCCACCAACCAACAAGCCGATACTCAAAGTCGATACCATAGTCAAAAGCCAGCTGATAATCGCCCTCTTGAAACTGAACGCCCACCTTTTGAAACAGGCGGTGTCTGTCCTTTTTCGGATTACACCCTAAGACTGATACCGTCCCGCTGTCGGCATTTTTTGTGCCTAAGATACATTCAATCGTCGTACTTTTCCCTGCGCCGTTCGCGCCAAGAAGCCCATAAACGGTTCCTCGCTTTACGGACAGGCTGAGTTTGTCTACCGCAGGCAGATTACCGTAGGATTTTGATAACTGCTCCACACTGATTACAGTCTGCATGATAAGTCCTCCTTTTGTTTTTCGTGAAATAAGAATACCACCAATGAAAACATTGGTGGCAAAGTGTAAGGTTTATGAAAATTGTACTTTCATATCGCGCAGCATATCCAAAATGGTGACTGCATTTTTTTCTGCCGCTGACAGCGATACGATTAGTCTGTCACAGACAGAAATAATATCACCATTCTGTTTTGGTGTGTTTAGTGTGGCGCGAATATCTGTATCGGGATCTTGGGATAGCTGTTGCAAAAGCCGCAGGATTGCTTCTAAGGAATAATTAGCACATCTTAATGAGCGAATGATTTTTAGCCGCTGTATATCCTCATCAGTATAGACGCGATACCCGTTATCTTTTCTTTTTACCGTTAGTAAGCCGTTCATTTCCCAATTTCGGAGCGTGTCCATAGAAACAGCAAGCAGCTCTGATACCTCTTTTCGCTTCAAATGCCTGGAGTTGCCTCCAACGCTGCCGGATAAAATCTCCTCCACAATTTCAATGGCTTCTTCCGCATTCCGGCGTTCCCGCCCGACTTGCTCCAGGTAGTTTTCTGTAATCGCAATAGCTGTATCAAAATCTCCTGTTGCTGATACCATAATCATCTGTGCGATTTTTTTCCTTAGCCCATTCTGCAAAACCTCTACTTGAAATGCAAGGCGTATCAGCCTGCATTGCTTTACATGAAATTCCGTAAATACACGATAACCATTTGACAGTCGTTCCGGCTTAGGTATCAGTTTCAGTTTTTCATATAACCGTACTGTGTTTGGGTGTATTCCAATGATTGCGGCAACTTCCGCGGTTTTATATGTGTTCACTGTTTCCCACCTCCATTCTCCTCCCAGTATACCATAGCCAAAAAGTCTGGTGTTATAGTGTAGGGTTTTCGCACAGATGAACTCCGTGTTTTCAGCACCTCATGCCCTGTATTCATACTCGAAAGAGGCCCTGTCTGTCTCAAAGGCCAGAAGCGTCCGACCATCTTTCTGAAACCGGTACCTGGCCCTGCAGGCCGCGCTTTCCCGGATAGTCCTCAGCATCTCTCCCCTTTCCGGGGCCCGCAGAGGCTTTCCTGTCCTCTCCAAATAGCCTTCCCCACCGTCAAAGGAATAGGCCTCTCCGTTTATTCGCACAGTCCCTTGCACCATATGCTTCATGCTCCATATGCTGTGGCGGCATTCCAAAAACGGTATCGCGCAAAAGGGCCCCATGATATCGTACCTTAAAGGGGAAAGCGGGCCAAATTGAAGCTTTCCCTTCACCTCCAGCCCTGGGGCGCATACCTCCAGCCGCATCCCTTTCTCCCCAAACCGGTTCTTTCCAATGGAAATCGTCTTTCCCCTCCGTCGGAACGCTTCTGCCGGGAAATCCACCGCCCAGGACTGTTCCTCTGTGATAATCTGGATGGAGCAGGTCCTCTTCCTGGCGGTCTGGTGTACTGCCGGTATCACCGCCAAAGTCTGTGTATCGGACTGGCATTTGAAATACCATCCATAAAAAAATCTGCGATTTCCTGAAATCATCTTCTCTCCTATCCACCCTTCCCGGCTGACAACTCAAACTTCACTCTTTCCTTACACCCTAATCTCCCGGAAAAATTATACACATGTCATTTTTTGTAATGAAATAAAGGATGCACAACCTCGTCCTCTTTGGAATCGGCAGCCATAATGCAGCTGCCGGCCCCTCCCTTACTTTTTCCTCCTGCAGTCGGTCTGCGCCGGGCCGTCCATCAGATGCCCTTCCCTGTCAAACCGGGAGCCGTGGCAGGGACAGTCATAGCTTTCCTCGTCCGGATTCCGCTCCAGCCTGCAGCCCATGTGGGGGCAGTTTGGCACGATTGCCCTGTTCCCCGAAGGCAGGAGATGCTTTGCCAGGCCTTTCACCGTGTGCGCGCCATGCACCGCCAGCTCTTTTGCCGCCTGTGCCGTAAAATGCCTTTGCGGTGAAAAGATATCCGCCTCCGGGCACTCCCGCCCGCCTATCAAAGCTGTCAGAATCCGGGCGCTCACCATGGCCGTGGTCATGCCCCATTTCCCGAAGCCCGTGGCCACATACCAGAAAGGCCTTCTCCTGGAAAACCTGCCGATATAGGGCAGACCGTCCAATGTCATGCAGTCCTGGGCCGACCACCGGAGCGCTTCCCGGCTTCCGGGGCAGATTTCCCTGGCCCTTCCCAAAAGCTCCCCATACCGACATCCCCCGCCAGCCCTGTCCCCTTTGTTCCGCCCTGTCCGGTGGCTGCCGCCCCCAAGCAGCAGCAAGTCCCCGCAAGTGCGGAAAGAAAGCCCGTCCCGGTCAATCCCCAGATACATTCCCTCAAACCTCTCCGCCCCTTCCAGCGCCACCACGTAGCTCCGCTCCTGGTACATCCTGGCAAAATAATATCCCGGCACATTGATGAATGGGAAATGGGCGGCAAATACCACATGCTCTGCCGTCACCCATCCCCTGGCCGTCTCCACCCTTCTGCCCTCCACTTTCAACGCCTTGGTCTGCTCGTACACTTCCACCTCCTCCGCCAGCGCCGCCAGAAATTTCAGCGGATGGAAGCTGGCCTGGCGCCCGAACCGCACCGCCCCAGCCACCGGAAAAGGCAGCTCGCACTCCGTCTCGAAGGATGCCTGTATGCCCAGGGACTGCGCCGCCTCCGTCTCCCGCGCCAGAAGCCCTGTCCCGGTTCGGGAATACAGATATGCCGGGCGTCTGGCAAAGTCACAGCGGATTCCCTTTTCCGCAATCAGCCTTTCATATTCCCCAATGGCCGCTTCATTGGCACTGGCGTAATGCTCCGCCATCCGGCGCCCAAATGTCCGGATTAGCCGGGCATAGATTAGATTGTGCTGGGACGTAATCTTCGCCGTGGTATTCTTCGTCTGCCCGCTGCCGATTCTGTCCGTCTCCAGGACAACCGCCCGGATGCCCGCCTGCTTCAGATAATATGCCGTCAGAATCCCTGCCAGCCCCGCCCCGATGACGACAGCCGGCACCTCCAAGTCCCCCGGGAGCGGCTCCCGTGTCCTGATTTTGGTATCTTCCATCCAGACAGATTCCATCCTGTTCCTCCGTTATGCCCTTATAGTCTCTCGGAATCTCCAGATCGCTGATAACGCGGCTTCCTGGAAACCGCCTTGCCGGTTCCCCTGCTTTTTCAACTACATGGTTTCTCAGTGGCCTGATTTTACCTGCCTGGGATTCCGAGAGCTTATCCTTCCAGTCTTTCGGAATCTCCAGATTGCTTATCCTGCAGCTTTCCGGAAGGCGTTTCTCTAAACGGTAGATAGGTTCTTTCCATTGTTTGTTGATTCGATAGATTTTCCAGCTTATCAAAACCTCGTGCTTTCTGTACAAGAAAATCATCATTTCCCCCGCTTTTCCAGCCACATGGTCTCTCATCGACCTGATTTTACCTGCCTGAGATTCCGAGAGCGCACCCTTCCCTGCATGATAAAGCTTAGGTTGGAAAGGGATTGATTTTTTTAGTATATGGTAAAATGCTGTGATCATACAGCTTTTGAATCGTCTTGAAGATGTCCAGAAAAGCTCCATGCTGTGGCTTCCGCACAGCACTTCTCCCCGCCAAACCATATCGGATATACGCGAATGAATCATATCCGAGAAGAGGGGCAGCCCGAAGGGGAAGAACAGCCTGCCCATTCCCGGAATGACAGCCCATATCCCCCTTACCCGGATATGGGCTGATATCAGTACATCATGCTTTATATCATAAAGCAATTGCTCTTTTACAAATAATTTATGCTCTTCACATTTCAGGATAAAATAAGATGGTCAGGAGGTGTCCCATGCCAGATAACCATATCAGCTTTGAAAATAAGGATTACTATATCGAACTGGGGCTGAACATCGCCTTTTACCGCAAGCGGGCAGGCTTGACACAGGACATGCTTGCGGAGAAGGCAGGCCTGAGCCGTTCCCACCTCAGCGCCATCGAAGCCCCCAACATCATCCGCTCGTTTTCCCTGGAAATCCTGTTCCATATTGCCCGCGCCCTGGATGTGGAACCGTACCGGCTCCTGCAGTTCAGGGATTAGCCATTAACCTGAATCACAAATGAAAGGTACCTTTCGGAAGTCCTTGCCTGCAGGATTGGGGCATTGTCATTCCGAAATCCATAATAGGTGCGCTGCCAGAAATCCGTCCCCGGCTCCGTCATGATTTCCACCCCGTCCTCTGTGATGACTGCCTTTTCCGGTTCCCTGACCCATTCCGGATTCATTGTCAGAAACTTTGCCATGTCACTGCCTCCTCTTCTATCATTTTTTGCTTGGTCATTTTGATAGATAAGCTTCCCAAATCCATATGCCTCCTTTCCGACAATTCCTAAGCATCTTTTTCATAACGTGAGTCCTCCTGAATCTACCTGCCTGCTATAAAGGCTACTAAAAACGATATATAATAACTGTCAGCTCTGCCTTCACGGCCTATGTTTTTCAACGGTCACAAAATCCTGACGTTAATCCCTCTGATTTTTCCGGCTTTTCCCGTCAGCCGAAACGATACTTTTTTTCCTTCATAAGAGATATCCATATCCGGATTATCCAGTTCGTTGAAATATACGTTTTCCGGCTTGTGTGCAATAAACCCAAACAGATTGCCATGCTTGTCCGTGGTAACGGTCATGACCCTTCCAGTATATACATTGGAATTCACTTCCGCAACAATGCTCCCCCGCATCTTCTTTAACATGAAATCCTTAAACTCCGGATTATCCTTTATAGCATATCTGTAGTCTGATCCCCTTGCGGCAACCCACTGATTCATTATTTGTCGAAATCTGTCTGCCGCTCGCAAAACTGCCTGCTTATATCCGCTCCCGCCCAACAACTTCAGCAGCTTTTTGCAATACTCTTCTATCCTTTCCTTATCATCTATATCCGGTGCCGGCCCCATGCTCATTTCCTGAATCAGGAACAGCAGATGCATCTTGTATGGCCTCATATCATTAAGGCTGTGATCCTGCTTCATAATGTACTCTAGATTTGACGCCAAAAGCGCCGCCACATAATATGGAAAATAAGACTGCCCCTCCACAAAAAGCTTATCCTTATAGTCGCTGATGAGTTTTGATTCATGCCGATGCGAAATCTCAACATGGTTCATGTACATCGCCACCATGCTTTGAATCAGCACCCTGAAGCTGATTTTCTGATACGGTTTTACTGTATTATCTCTTGCATACTGTTTGGAACGCCTCTCATAATATACCTTGCAAAAGCCCTCCGTCTGCATAATATTAAAAAAATCCTCCAGTTCCTTGTGGTACCGCCGGATGGTTTCAAAAGCCTCCTCGTAGACGATATTCTGCCTGTTTGTGCCCTTGACGATTCCCTGGGTCACTTCCGGTTTGGTGGCCTCAATAACCTTCACGATTACTTGAACCTGGGACAAATCATTTCCTTTCCTCTTAACCTTATAGAGCGAATTGCACGTCTGACAGCCGTTTACAATCTGGGGATTTTTTATAATCAGCTCCCTGTTTTTTGACACAAGCTTATCACATACAATCGTAATCCCGTTGTTAAACAGAACGAAATTGACAGGATTGGCCGACAAAGTCGCTTCCATCTCCTGATTTACATCCGTTTCTCCCTGATAATCCCTGACATTGTCGTCAAATATGTTCGCCCGAATCAATCCGTCATCGTTTGTTATGATTCTGACCAGACTGTCCGCGCTGCAAAGCACGACATACACCTGCCCCGCATCCTTTAATTTACCAAATTCAATAGAATCCTGATACTCTAGTGCCGCCTGATACTCCTTCCTGTTAGCTTGAGCAATCGCATATAGTTTCTCTTCATTAATCTGCTGAATGCTGCCGGTATACTCTTTGCTTTTTATGCTTTGAGCCTCTGCCTTTTCCTCCGCCACAAAAATGATATTAATGCTGGGAAGCCCCTCCCATCTGGCAACAATTCTCTGTGTCTGAAAGTAGCCTATTATCTCCGAATAATTATATCCATCCTGTCTTTTATGATAAACCTCGCTTATCAATTCATCAGCAGAAATTTTCTTCTTATAAGCTAAAATAAATACCTCAAACCTACCTTGACCATCCTTCTGCAGGATATCATCGATATCCGTCCTTGTAGAAAGCAACTGCCCATTCATGGTTATAGCGATGCCAATCAAGCCCATCCCCTCGGGCACCTCATCACATATTTGATTTAACAAATCAAAATCTCTGTCCAATCTGTCCGGCTGGATTTGTGAAAAATAGATATAATCAATATACCTTCTCTCATTATCAAGGCTGCTATTGCCCTCCAGCTCATTCTCTTTGCTATACTCATTAAGCCATGCTTTCAATATCGGATTTTCAAACACAGCATACCCTCCCCGCTGTCTGTTAAAATTTAATGTCCATCTCAGCCGTATATGTAACTTTGTCAGTCGTGGTCATACATACATAATGGATATCATAGGATTTCTCTCCACCTGATATCTCTTCGTCAATAAAAATCCCATCCAAAATATATTGAATGGCCTTAACCTTCTGTCTGTATTCATCCAGATTCGTCCGGCTCTTCCTGGCTGTAAGCAAACCGCCCCGGTGAATCTGGTTGATTTTTTCCATATAGGCATCCTTTTCTTTTTGAAGCATATCCTTGTTCCAATATCTGGTTATTACCCCTAATGAGCTCTCTATGCCATACCCGTCTAAGTCATTTAGATACTGCTCTTCAATATGCTCTATTCCACTATGCCACTTTCAATCTTCCCGCCCAGCAGCTCTCTATCCACAAATTCTATCAAATCCTCCTCATTTTCGTCAAACTGCGTTCCTGTTAACACTGCTTTCCATTTCTGCAAACCACTCGCCGGAAAATCGGATATAGGTTATATCCTCCATCTCCGTGATTTTGGCACAGCCGATTTCCATATTCCAATTGGATATTATGTTTATAATCCCATACATGAGCTCCATCATCAACGTTTTTCCGCTGTTATTATCGCCTACAAATAGCGAAAAATCACCTGTTCTTACCGAAGCCTTCTCTATTTTCGCAAATTTTCTGACATCCACTCTTATGCTCAAATGAATCCCCTTTTCTTTTATTGTAATTCTTATATTATACTGAACGTTCCTGTATCCGAATACACTACCATAAATGGACACCTATATCCTTGCATATCGAGTTCATTGTACAACTCAAAATCACCATTGTCAAACTTTACAGGCATATTTACATATATTGAAAATGTCAATATTAAATGCGACACTTTTTTAAATTTTTTTCACCCGATTTTCTTAAGCTCTTCCTCGAAAAGCTCCCCGGCAGAATGATAGCCATGTATGCGGCGGGGATAGTTGTTTATCCAGTTTTCCATTTCCTCTACTTCTGCGTCTGTCATACTGTCAAAATTTGTCCCCTTTGGAACCTTTCGCCGTACCATTTTATTAGTAACCTCATTTGTGCCACGCTCCCAGCTGCTATACGGGTGACAGTAATATAGCTGTGTCCGTTTTCCCTCTCCCAGTATAGAACGTTCCAGCTCTTCACAATATGCAAATTCGCTGCCATTGTCTACGGTTATGCTTTTAAAGACTTGCTTAAACATAGCGCCCCATTTTCTTTCCAATGCGTCTAAAGCATCTACTACCGCCTCTGCTGTCTTGTCCGGCAGCTTAAATATGATCTCGTCCCGCGTCTTTCTTTCCGTCAGTACCAGCAGGGTATTTTTAGATTTTCCCCGCTGCCCTATCACACTATCCATTTCCCAATGCCCGAACTCTTCCCGCCTGTCTACCTCTTCCGGGCGCTTTTCTATGCTTGTGCCTGCTGCTGCCCGCGCCTGCTGCCTCTTCACTTTCTTATAGTCCCTCTTCTTATTTGCCTTTACTGGTAAGTGTTTATTTGTAAGCCGCAGAAAGATACCTTTATCAATATAGCTGTAAAGCGTAGTTACGCAGATCGTGACGGAAAATTCCCCCTCTTTTCCCTGCGCCTTAAGCTCCCCCAGAACGGCAGCCGGGCTATATCCCTCATTAACTATTTTATCCTCTATATAATTTGCTAACTTAATATCGTTGCCGATCTTAAGCACGCCACCCTTGCTTTTCAGATTCTCCCTGTACTTATCGTCTGCAATGTCCGGGCTGTATCGCTCTTCCTGTGTAAGATCAGAATTAAGCGCTGTATAAACTCCCCGCTTTATTTCCCGGTATATTGTGCTGCGGTGTACATGCAGCATGTCTGCGATCTCCTTTTTACCATGTCCCGCCTTTAACAATGCCTCTAATTTTATCCGATCTGCTTTTGTCAGATGCTTACCCATTTTTCTTACCTCTCTTTTGTCCCATATACGACGAAAAGCCGCAAACTCTTTTACAAGTCTGCGGCTCACTATTTACGCCTCATTTACAGCATTTCTTACAAGCTGTATATTTCTTTTTTGCTTGGCTAAGTGGTATACTCTTTGGGTTTTTCATTCCAGAGCATGTAGGCTTACTATGGTACTTTTTGCTGCTACGGTCTATATATACGATTGTCTCGCCTGCTGGCTGCGCTGCGCGGCTTTTTTTCTCTTCTACAATAATGTCAAGCTCTATATTGCACCCAAACGTTTGTACCCCCCCAGAAATTTCCAGTATTTCTGCGGTATACCGGGCTTGCGGGTATTTCCGTGCTAAATCCTTTGCCAGTTCTGCTGATAAATTCCCCAGTACCTTATTACCCCACTTGATGCACGCGGCAGGCTCCCCATTGTATGTATATTTTTCTACAGTTATATCCTCGTCGCCCGTCATGGTTTTTAATATGTCCTGGCGGTTTTCTCCGTCCTCATTGTTAAACGTCACGCCTACTATTTTTGTCCGTATAGTTTCTGCAATCCTGCTACCAGATGCAGCGGCAGGCGTTCCCGTTGCCCTCGGCTCTTCCTGCTGCCCTGCTGCCTCTTTCGCTGGCTTACGTGCCAGCAGAAAGCATACGGCAGCAATTACTATGCAGCCGATACCGCCCGTAATATTTCCAGACGGCAGCGCTATAACTCCACTTACTGCGAATAATGCAGCCACAACATATAAAATGATCTGTTTCTTTGCCATAAATAAGCCCTCTCTTTCGCCTTTTACTTTAATTCTAATATTTCATCAGCAGAGGCGTTAAGCTCCCTGCATATTTTTATAAACATTTCCAATGTAGGCGCGTGCGCCCCATTTTCCCAGCGACTTATATCCTTTTGGTGAACTTGCAGGCGTTCCGCAAGTTCTTTTTGTGAAACGCCCGCCGCTTTTCTTGCTTTTCTTATATTGTTTCCGATCATGCTTTACCTCTCTTCTCTTTAGCTCTCATTACAAGAGCTATGCAGAGTTTTACCGTTCCTACGGCTACTAAAAAAATACCTAATTTAAAAATCATGCTCTTTACTCGGCTCTGGGTTTATGATATATTTTTTATAGGCGGCGGGCTTTCGCCCGCCTATAGGTCTAACCTATGTACTTGTCAATAATGATAAGTATTATACCTATGATTAAGTCTATCAGTGCATTGACCGTCAAATCTTGCCACTTGATAGGCTTTTTCTTTTGTTTCTTCTTACCCATTTCCTGCCGTTTCTCCTTTCCAGTGCTTTACACTTATTTTTCTTTTCTCCTTTCTATGTTTTAATTATATACCAACTTTGGTATATTGTCAATTAGATTTCAAGAAAAATATGGTAAAAAAATAAAGGGTATGCCGCCCATGAACGACATACCCCAGCAGATACATTATAATCTTGTGCAATAGTCCAGCGATACCCAGCCGTCCCTATTCTCTGCATACGATTTCAGCAGCCCCCAGCCTGCCGCGCTGCCCTCTCCGGCTTTTACCTCAACAATGGTAAACACTCCGATTCCTGTATACTTTCCCGTCTTTGCAAAGTCCGTGCCTGCGCCCGCCCTTATTCTAAGATCGGCTATATCTACCTTTACCTTAAAGGGAACCTTTACCGCCTCTGTCTTTCCCTGTTCTGTGTTCCCACCTGCCCCAGTTCCGGCGTACCTGTCGTAATACTCTTGCCCGTATGCTGCCCGGCGCTGTTTTACTGCCTCGCTCTGATCTGCGGGCTTTTCGTACCCGGTCAATACTGCATCAGAGGCAGCCCGTACCGACTTTGCAGCCATAAGCGCGGAAATAACGCCTCTGTAGCCCTGTAATTCCTGCCACAAGAAAGAAAGCTGCATATCTAAGCTGCCGATAGACGCGCCCGCCGATCTTACAAAGTCAAGTAGTGCCTGCTTACGGCTGTAATACGTCCACTGTGCAAGCCCATAGCCCGCGCTGTCCCTCACAAAATTTGTATAGCTGCCGCTGTCTACAGCTGCCGTATATTCTGTGTCCGTCATTCCCAGCCGCGTATTAAAGGAATTTTGCAGATTGCATGAATTAAGCCCGCTCTCTGCAAAAAGGTTTCCCATAAGCCCGGCAGCTGCATAGGCATTTAAGCCCTTGCTCGTCAGAAAAGACCAGATCATGCTTTCCGCGCCTCCTGCTACCGTCTGCTGTTCATTGCCTGCAAAAACGCTGTATACTGCCTTTCCGTCCCAGTCATACACATTATAGCCAGCAATGCAGGCTTTCTTTGCGTTTTCCAGACTTTCAAAAGCCCCCAGCTGCCCGGCTGCATCTCCCCAGCTTTTCCGCACGCGGTAAAGTTTCTTTTCACCGTTTCCGGCAGATACAGCCCCGCTGCTTATCAGCCTTTTAAACTCGTCCCATGTATGCGCCGTGGTATTATATACATACGGGTTAGGGCAAATTTTCCCGGTAACGTCGTAATGCCTTATGACATGATCGGCAGGCACACCGTACTTATCCATTAAGTACCTTGTCAGCTCTGCCGCCGCCTCTACCGTCGCGTCCTCAAAATACCAGTCTTTATCCGTCGCGCCCTGGCTGGCGGTGTTCCTCTTCCTTACGCACAGCTCAATACCTATGCTGTTTGCGTTCCGGCACTCCCCATGCTTATAACTCTTTGCGCCGCAGTGCCACGCTATGTTAGCATCTTCCACGCACTGCCAGATTTCCCCGTTGTGATCTACAAAATAATGCGCAGACGCATTTCTATTTCCACCCGCAAAATATTTGCAGTTTGCCTGCGCCCCACTCAAACCGCCCACGTAATGAATCACAATGTACTTGATACGGGAAACGCTGCCCGGATTGAAATTATACCCGCTTATCAGCCTGTTAATGTTCCTCATGCTTTTTACTTCCCTTCTGCAATGAAATAAGCGCCTACGGTTTCCCGTAAGCGCCCTTTGCTGCTTTTCCTGTCTGATCTGTTATTCTTATCTTTCCTGCTGCTTATGCCCCTCTACGCTGCCCGTGGTGCTGTCCCCGTCCAGCTCGTCCGTGTCCGGCAGCTCATCTGTATACTTGGAAAGAAAAGCCCGCACACCCGCCCATACCTTTTTTACGGGCAGCCCACACAATGCCATATTCTTAAAAATGCTGGTGATCTCATAAGCTATGTAAAGCAGGCTGAAAAACTCCGCTACGCCTACTGTCTTAAGCCCCAGATAACCCCGCGCCGTCTCCGGGATAAATCCGATCAGATTGATCTTGATAAGCATGTCAACCGCCAGCATGAATACAAGGGAAATCAGCATTGCCACTTTCCGTATTGCGCCGTCAATCCCCGCGCAGCTGTTGAACTTCTTTTCTTTCACTGCCCGCAGCACCCCGAAAACAGTATCAAATACAATCGCCAGTATTACCAGCTCGATCACTTTATTGTGTGCTGCCGCGTCGATAAATTCTAATATTTTCATTTCCATAATTCCTGCCTTTCTGCCTGCAAATTTAATGCCCGCTCTTTCAGTTCCGCGCCGTCGTACCCTGCTACGCTCTCCCAGTTTTCCAGAGTGGCGGTTAAATCAGCAATAAGCCTGCTCTGCTTTTCAATAATTTCCTGCTGCTCATGCAGCACTTGTAGCAAAATATTACTCATGTACTCACTCCTGCGCCTGCTGGCTGCCTTGCCTGTGCATCAGCCGCCATTTTTATTATTTTCTTTCGTAAATGCAGGCTGTCGGCGTGTCCTGCGTGTCCCGTCCAGCTTGCAATGCTCTTTTGTAATTTTTCCTTTGTGATCTCACCCCTTTCATATTTCTTGATCGTTCGCTTGATACGTTTAACGCTGTCTGGTCTTACTTTCCTGTGTGTCGCCCTGTGCTTATAGCCTACAAAATCAATGCCGTTCTTCGCGCATAAAATAGCCGTCTTTGGGTTCAGCTCTAAAATAAGCTCTTCCCTTAAGAATCTTTCAATATCAGCCAGCCAGCGCCGCAGCTCGTCCTTGTCCGGGCTTAATGCAATAAAGTCGTCCATGTACCTTTCGTATTTTTCCGCACCCAGTGTGTGCTTGATGTACTTATCCAGCTTATCCAGATAAATATTTGCGAATAGTTGGCTTGTAAGGTTTCCTACGGGTATGCCCGTACCGTCCGGCATCTGCCCGTTATGCTCTATGATCTTGTCGATCAGTGCCAGCGCCCCTGCGTCCTTTATTACTTTCCTTATCTCTGCCTTAAGCAGATCATGGTTGATACTCTGGAAATAATGGTGTATGTCCGCTTTAATCGCATATAAAGGCATATCCGGGTGGAATCTCTGCCACTCATAAAGCCAGCTTTTCAGCGTATCAGACGCGGCGTGCATACCTTTATTTTTCCTGCAAGCGTAAGAATGGAAAATAAAACGCTTTTCAAAAATCGGTTCCAGCACATTGTTAATGGCGTGCTGCACTACCCTGTCATAAAACGGCAGTGCCATGATCTGCCGTTCTTTCGGTTCATATACCTTAAAATATCGGTACTCGCCCGGCTCATAGGAAAGCCCCAGAATTTCATTTCGTACCCGCTCTAAATTTTCCTCTTTGTCTTTGGTAAATATTAAAACGTCCTTGCGGTATCGCTTGCACTTCCGGGCTTTATTATAGGCTTTCTGCACGTTCCCGTAGTCAGCCATAGCCTCTACAAGCGTAAGCCGCCTGCCGTTTTCTCCTGTGATATGCCCTATTCGTTTCATAATAAAAAGCCCCTGCCTTTCGCTTTAAGCTACTAACCAGCAGCCCTGCTTTTTCTCTTTGCCTTTCGGCGGGACAGTCACTCTGATTCTGGAATATTAAGCACTCTTAATATTCTAATCCTTGCTAGTGTTCCTTAGATACGCTAAGCCTGTAATGCTTTCACCAAATCACACGCCCCGCGCACGCCGATATTCGTGTTCACGTTCCACGGGTAATTGTTGCAATTCACGGCACGCGCGCCCGCGTGAACGCCATTGTTCCAGTTACCGCCCGCGATCAGCGCCGCCAGAGGGCTGTAATAAGCGGCTGCCCCATATGAAAAGCTACTTTGTAGCCTTTACCTCTTCTATGATCTCCCCCAGCATAACGCCCAGTTCTGTAAGTTTCTTTCCACTCTCCCCGTAATGCTGCTTATTCATTGCGCTGTATTTCAGATCATTTGCCAGCCGTAGTAGCTCTTTACTCTGCTGTAATGCTACGTCTGCCGCGTACAAGTGGCTTTTCGTCGCCGTTTTCTGCCACTTGATAACATCTTGCAGCATTTCCAGCACCGCGTTTCTGGTTGCCGTCTGCAAACTGAATTTTTCATACTTTGGGTATCTGCTTAGTATCGGATATATGTATAGCAGGAAATCATATATTTTCTGGTGTAGTATGTCCCCTTTATCTCTTATTGACATTCTTTATCTATCCCCCTGTATCGGCTGGGCTTTCGCCCGCCTCTACATAGAATCACACGCCCCGCGCACGCCGAGATGCGTGCTCACGTCCCACGGGTAATTGCTGCAATACACGGCACGCGCGCCCGCGCGAACGCCAGAGTTCCAGCCACCGCCCGCGACCAGCGCCGCCAGAGACGCATAATAATACTGGTAAATGTTTCCTACGTCGTATTTTGTGGCATTGTCCCTTAAAGGGCTTTTCTTATCCCAGCCCCACGCTACTGTAGGGTGGAACTCTGTATTTGTGGCGTGTTCTGCCCGCGTAATCAGATCATTGAGCCATTCCCAGACGCGCCCCACGGCATCAACGCAGCCCACGGCAGAAACGGCATTTACCACGCTGCCTGTAGTCCCCCTGCCCGTGTTCGTCGTTGCCGTCCACGCGTTTGTATTTGCCCCGTCAAGCCCCTGCGGGCTGCCATAGGCATAGGCGCAAAATTCGCTGTAGTCCGGCATACGCTTACCGCTCTTCATAAGCCTTTCCGTAAATGTGTACCAGTTCATGCCCTCCGTGCCTGTCATTGGCGCACAATTATATTCCGATTTCAAGCCCTGTGCGCCGTCGTCGGAATTAAGGTAAATGTCTACCCATGTGCCGCCGCCCAGATATACCATACCCTCCGGGCTGCATTTCGGGCGGTGTCCCAGCGTCCACACACTGCGCGGCAGAATCCCGTTGCTTACCGCGCTTTCCCAGCCTGTACCAAAAATAGCGCCGCCGCTGTTCACGGGCTGCATATTATCATTGATCTTGCGGCAGCGCCCATAATGAAATCCGCCGATCTTGCGGCTGTTGCTGGCGTTCCACCCGCTCGGATATGTAGAGTTAAGGGAAATAATATACTGCTCGTCCTGTGCGTCCTGCCTGCTGTCGCAGATATAGACGTAATAGTCGCTGCCTACAGCAAAAGCCGCGCCTATATCCAGATTAGAGGCATTAAGTACCGTGTTTCCTGTCTTAAAGATACCCGCGCCGCCCACGGCAATAACGCAGCCCTCTATTACAGTGATCTCATTCGCCCCGCTTGCATATAAATACTGGCTCGTCGGCGCTACAATGTCGCTGATCGTCGCCAGCTTATTTACATTCAAAAGCGCCCGGCGGTCTGTCTTTGTCACATCATCAACAAATATTCTACTCATACTGTTTTAACACTCCTTTCAGTGCCGTTATATCGTCCGCTGTCATTCCTGCCACTGCTGCCGCCTTTTCCAGCCCTATAGCCGTATTTTCAGCAGCAATACCCTTTGACAGTGTTAATACCGTCCTGTCGTTGCCTGTCTCGCCTGCTGCCGCTGCCTCGTCCGTCTGGGTGTGCGTTACCGCCGTGATCGTCCCGGAAATGCCACCAGCCACAAAAGCCATGCCCGGCGCTGCCTCGTCGCAGTAATATACTGTTACTGCTTTCTTTTCCTCTGCCGCCGATACAATAGCGCACTGTATGTAGCGCTGCTTTTCCAGACTTTCAATTTTTGCCAGCAGATCAGCCGCCGCCAGCTCCCCGGCTGCCACCATAGCAAGGCAGTTGTAGTAATCGTCTTTTGTCTTTAATGTTTTGGGAAATCCTTTCATAATCTGCCCCTTTCCTTAAAATGTATTTGCAAGATAGGAATTGCCGATATATGCAATTCCTAACACCGCCGTTTCCTCTGTTCTTTCGTAATGCTGGCACATGTAGGCAGCTCCCAGATAGCATAAACCTAAAACTGCATCATGCTTATAATTGATGTTCCAGCCGTTTTCTACCAGCGTAAGCCGCCTGTCAAGCTCTGCCAGTGTCTCTGCCGTCTCCGCGCCGCCCGCCTCTGCCAGCTGCCGCAGCTGTTCTACCTTGTCTGTCAGCCCGTCTATTTGCAGTTGCAGGCTGCCTGCAATGTCCCCGCCCAGCTTTTCCTTTATATCCTCAAACCATGCGTTAAACTCGCTTTCTGCCTCTGTCTGGAAAAGCGTGATCTTTGCCATGAAAGCAGTGTAGGCTTTCAATAGCTCCGCGTCCCAGCCGTCCAGCGTGCTTTCAAAAGAATTGTACCGCTCGCTAAACTGGTTTTCGTACTGGGTAAACAGGCTTTCGGTCATGGTTATGTAATGTTCGTAAATGCCCGCAATCTCGCTTAGATACTTTTCCATGTCCTGCTTGTATATGCTGAACTCGTCCAGCACCGCTTGACTGTAAGTATTAAAGAAATCATTAAACTGTTTTGTCAGTACGCTTGCGTCGATCTCTTCTATTGTGCCTGTCACAATGCCGCACAACGCACTGTTAAAACGCTGGTCTGTAATGTCCTTTGTCTGAATCTTTGTTACGCCTTTCCCTACATAAATATCAGCTATGGCAAGCTCCCATATTTCCGTATTCCGGGTTAAGGCTGCTGCCGCAGGCTTTGCAGACGGCACGCCCTTTAAGACGGTCAAATATATGTCCCTTTGTGTCAAGTCCCAGCGTACAATTACCCGGTCTATGCGGTTAAGCGCCCCCTCTGCCGTGCTTAGCGTAATGCTCTGGCTTACAGGATTTCGGAAAGCATAGCCATTGATAAACGCATACCCGGCATTTACCTTGATTTCCATTTTGTCATAGGCTATTACCTGTAGCCCGTCGCTGGGTTTCGGGAAAACGCCGTTTGCTATGAACGTGGCAAAATACCACGCCCAGTCCTCGGCTTTATATACCCTGTCGTATTGTTCATCTACCAGAATGGCATTGAACGGCAAACAATTAGCCATGCCTTTTACCTCACTTTCCTTATCTGGTCTACCAGCGTAGGCAGGCTGTCCCCAAACGTCGCCTCTATTTCCTCTGCGCCTTTCTGGTATGTCTCTGTTACTTCCGTTATCCTTGCGTCAATCTGTATACCCCACTTTGTTTCCTTGCATGTGATCCTGTCCCCTAAATCAAAGTCCTGCTTAAACTTAAGGTTAGAATTTGTGTTAATTGTGCTTACAAAATTTATGATCTTTCCGTAGTTTTCCAGCTCTGCCGCCGCCCTCGTCTTAAGCATCTGCAAATAGGTATTAAGCGGTATTGTTACCTCTGTTTCCCCGCTCTGGTATTTCCGGGCTATGTCCGTCGCGTCACAAAACACCTCTATAAGTTCCAGACCAGACGCGCCCTCTCCGTCTACCGTCGTCACTGGCTGGCTGCCGCTGTCGTCTGCCGCGCCCTGTATGTAAATGAAATTCCCGCAGTTTTCTATACTGGCTGTATATTCCTGCTCATTTACATTGTCAAAATCCCTCGAAAAGATACAGGGCGTGTTACCCTCGCTGTTTTTCGCTGTAAGGTCTTTGCCCTTATACAGATAAAAGCCGTACTGCCGCGATCTCTCGTTAATCAGAATGTCATAGCCCAGCTTTCCTGCCTGCGCCCTCGCCTTTACTTCCTTCCCCAGCTTTGCGTATACCTCGTTTGCGTACTCTACCGCGCTGCCTGCCATTGTTTCCTGCGCCAGCATGATAAAACGCGGGAAACGGCGCTTTGTGCTTGCGCCGCTGCCGCAGTTATTCTTTACCATTGTGTTTATAATGCTCTGGTTCGTCGCTGTCGCCACGATCTGCGGGCTTATGCAGCGCTTGTTAAGCCACTGGCTAAGCATGTAGCCCTGTGCCTCTATCTGCTCTAGCCCGTTCTCGTCTTTGGTGATGTGTACATAGGTAATCTGTGCCGCCCTGCGCCAGATACCGCCTGCCGCGTCCGTTACTTCCCTCTTTCCGTCGTGCTTTACAATAATATTGCCCTCTATAAGCAGCCTTTTATTATTGTCCGTGATCGGCGCAAGCAGATTAAACGTGCCTACGTCAAAATACTTTACATGCCATAACAGGCTTGCCATTTCGTCGATCAGTCCCAGCGGCTCTACTGTCTCGTCAAATACTCTAAGCTCCATGCGTCATACCCCCAGATATTCCTTGTCATAAAAAATAGAGACTTCCATAGAATTTACGCCGCCGTCCGCATCATAGCGGAAATTGTTGTCCCCTATGTCAAGCTGCATGAATGTACTGTCTACGTCCACCTTGCGGAAATAGTCATACTTTACCCCGTCCCGCGTCAGTGTAGCGCCCTTGCTGCCGTATTTCGTGTTTACCTCGATCACATCCCCGGTCTGCATGGTTACATTCAGCTTTATAAATTCTTCTGTGTCTACGTTTAAAATAATCGGGTTTGTAACTGTCCCCAGTGCGGTAAACCTTACCCGCATACCTGTTGATACGTCGCCCTCATTAAAGCAGTCCACAATTACGCTTTCAGCACGATACCCAAAAATCATGCTTTTACTGTTGTCCTTTTCGATCACGCAGGGGAAATGCCAGGCAGCCACCCAGCTTGCTATATCTTCCTTTTGCTCGTCCTCTTCCCGCCAGAACGGGTTAAGGCAATCCAGCTGTAAGCTGAACTGCTGCAAAACGCTTTTTCTCCCTACGTCCGGCTTTCCATGCAGGCGGCAGTTAATAATACGCTTAAAGCTGCCATACTCATAGGCAAGCGTGCCGCCCAGCTCCGGGTTAAATATCTTAAGCAGCCTGCGGCGCAGTTCGTAAGACTGCTGCTTATCCCTTGTGTTGATATGCCCCAGTATGTCTACGTCCCGCGCCTCTATCCGTTGCCCTACATAGGTATCTCCATGCTGCCCCATGCTGTTTGTGCTGTATACTGCATTTGTCACGCCTGCTATGCCGTCTACGTCCTTGCTTACGTTGCAATGGTACACACTGCCTACGCTAAGCTCTATGCTTTCGCCCCTCTCATTGGTATAAACCAGCTTTTCATACATCATGCTAACACCGTCCTTGCTGCCTGCTTAAACTGCCGCTGTGCCTCTTTCTGCTGCTTTGCGTAGTCCGTCGTATTGGCGTATATATTCTGTGTGATATGTACTACCGGGCTGCCTGCTGCCCCGCCGCCTTTCGGCTTTGGTTTCCACGGCTCCCCGTCTATGTCGGTATCAGAAAAATTGACTCTTGCGCCTACGTCAAACTCCTGCGGTATGCTTTCCTCGATCTGCTTATTTACTTTTTTCATTTCATCAGAAAAGCCCACGCCGATACCCTGCGCCATAAATAAGCCTACCTCGTCCCGGAACTTTTTAGACGGGCTTTCAATCCCTAAAGCGCTCTTTGCGGCATCTAGCAGGCTGTTTGCAAGGCTTGAAACTTTATCTTTTAACCAGTTCCAGCCATTGCTTATGCCGTTCCAGATACCCTGTACAATGTTGCTGCCGATTGTCGCAAAAGAACTGCCTATATTAGAGAAAGCATTTATAATTCCGTTTACGCAGTTTCGCATACCCTCTACGGCTTTATTTTTTACCTCTGTACCCCACTGGGCTACTTTGGAAATAGCGCCGGATATGCTGTTATAGATTTTCTGCGGAATTTCTTTTACTATGTTCACAACGCCCGTAACCATGCTGTTCATTACCTCGCGGGCTTTGCTCACCATATTTGCGCCCCACGTCGCTACTTTTGTAACCGCTCCTATGATGCTATTCCAGATTTTCTGCGGTGTCTGCGTTACTATGTTCACGATTGCCGTAAGCATGGTATTCATTACCTCTTTGGCTTTGCTTACCATGTTCGCGCCCCATGTGGCTACCTTTGTAACCGCTCCTATGATACAGTTCCAGATTTTCTGCGGTGTCTGCGTTACTATGTTCACGATTGCCGTAAGCATGGTATTCATTACCTCTTTGGCTTTGCTTACCATGTTCGCGCCCCATGTGGCTACTTTGTTCACTGCACCTATGATGCAGTTCCAGATTTTTACAGGCGTTTCTTTCACAATGGTTACAATGTTCGTAAGCATGGTGTTCATTACGTCTTTTGCTTTTGCCTGCATATTTGCGCCCCATGTGGCTACTCTGTTTACGGCATCTACTATGCAGTTCCAGATTTTCTGCGGTGTTTCTTTCACAATGCTTACAACATTTGTAAGCATTGTGTTCATTACCTCTTTGGCTTTTTCCTGCATATTCAAGCCCCATGTGGCTACTCTGGTAACTGCATCTACTATGCCGTTCCAGATTTTTTGCGGCAGCTCTTTTACAACGTCTATAACTTTGGTTACAAACTCTGTAATGACTGTGCCGCCTTTTTCTTTCATGCTTGCGCCCCACTCGGCTATTTTTTCTATGCCTGCTGCTATCGCCTGCGGTATCTGTGTTGGCAGCTCCTTTAGCTTGTTTAAAATCGTCGTCACAAGCTGCCCTGCTGCCGCCACGATTTTAGGCAGCCCCGTTACAAGCCCCTCTACAATGGCTACAATAATCTGCGGTACTGCTGCTATAAGCAACGGTATTGCATCTATAATGCCGTCCACAAGTGCTACTATAATGTCGCCTGCGCTCTCCAAAATAAGCGGTATGCCCTCTACCAGTGCATTTATTATGCTGGTTATAATCTGCGGCAGTTTCTCTATGATGACTGGCAGCGCCGCTATAATCCCGTCTGCAAGCCCCGTGACAAGCTGCAAGGCTGCATCTATCAGCATAGGCACGTTGTTTATCAGCGTATCCACTATGGTAAGCACTGCATCTACTACGCTTGGTATCAGCTCTGGCAGCGCCTCGCCCAGCCCTTTTGCCAGCCCCGCAATAATCTGTACTGCGCCCTCTGCCAGCGACGGTATCAGCTCCACAATGCCGTTAATCAGAGTGGTTATTATCTCCGTTGCGCTCTCTGCCAGTGTCGGTATCGCCTCTACAATGCCGTCCACAAGCCCCGTAATCATTCCTACGCCCGCCTGCACGATTGCTGGCGCACTCTCTACAATGCCGTCTACAAGCCCGTTTACAAGCTCTACGGCAAAGCTGGTAATCTGCGGCAGCATTTCTGCCAGCCCGTTTACCATATTGCTTAGTGCGTCGCCAAAGCTCTGCGCCAGTTTCCCCATATCGCCGCCCGCCTCTGCCGCACCCTGCGCCAGCTCGTTTGCAAACTGGCTGAAAATCGGTAGCGCCTGCTCGCCTATCGGCATGATAAAGCTGGTCTGTAGTATCCTGCCTGCGCCCTGCATAGCCTCTGAAAATGTGTCATATTTTACGGCGTTAATCTTCCCCATAGCGTCCGTGGTCTTGCTTATCTGCCCCTCAA
Organism: Acetatifactor aquisgranensis; assembly: GCF_943193215.1. NCBI lineage: Bacteria > Bacillati > Bacillota > Clostridia > Lachnospirales > Lachnospiraceae > Acetatifactor > Acetatifactor aquisgranensis. The sequence continues at coordinate 53,358 of NZ_CALPDH010000030.1, forward strand.
CGTCCATAAGCGACGTGCAGGCATCAGCGCCCATATCTTCCCACATAGTACCCATTAAGCCCACGCCCGCCGTATACTGTAGGCTCTTGTCGTCGCAGTTCTTAAGCGCCTCGCTTACTTGGCTCATAGCCTCTTTTGCACTGTCGCCGCCTTTTTGGAATTTCCCTACCACTTCGTCTGCGTTAAGCCCCAGACTTGTAAGGTATTCGTTTGCCGTCCCGTCATTCATGCGGATACTAAACTCCTTAAAAGCGTCGCCCATCTTGTCTATGCTCCAAACGCCAGTAGCAGCGCCATTAGCGATAGAGTTAAACATATCCTCTGCGCTTAGCCCTGCCTGCGAATACTGGTTACTGTATTCGTTGATAACGTCCAGCAAATCCCCGTTCTTGTTAAGCCCGTTCTGTGCGCCCTGCGCAATAAGGTTATATGCCTCGTCAGAGGATACGCCGAATTTTTCCATAAGCTGCGTTGCGGCTCTGGTGCTTTCCGCTACGTCAAAGTCAAACGTATCCCGCAGCGCTAATGCGTTGGTCGTCATTTTTTCCAGCTCGTCTGCCCCTAAGTCGCCTGCCTGCTGCCGTACCTCTGCCATAGCTGCCGCTATGTCCTCAAAGCCCTCGCCAAAATTAGCGTTATAGATGTTCTCCATAACCTGCTTGTACTGCCCTGCGTCCTCTGTAGCCATCCCCGTGGCTGCGCAGAAATCATTTAAAGCGCCCTTTGCCTCGTCCGCTTGGCTTACGGCATAGCCCAGCCCTGCCACTACTGCCGTGCCGATTGCAGCCGCAGCCGCCCCCACTGCCGCTATTCCTTTCGCCATAATGCCGCCCAGATTTCCCATAGCAGATGCAAGCCCGTTATGCCCCTGCTCGGTTTCTGCAAGCTGGTTTTCCACGTCGTATAGGGCGGCTCTTTCGTTGTGCAGCTGCGTTTCAAGCTCTTTAGCCTCGCTGCTGGTTTCCCCATACTGGCGCACCATGCTTTCATAGGCTCTTTCCGTTTCCGCTACCTTTTTTGCCTGCTCGTCATATGTCCTTTTAAGAACTTCCTGCTTTTCAGCCACGGCTTTTGCGCTGTCCGCATTGTTTTTATACTTTGCGTTTACTTCCTGCAATTCTGCGCCCAAAAGGGATAAGTTTTTATCTATCCCCTGACAAGCCGCCTCATACTGCCGCTGCGCCTGCACGCCCTCTGAAAGTTCGTTTTCTACAGACTGCAAGGCAGCGTCAGTATCAAAGAGTGCCGCCTCTGCATAGTTCAAATCTCTTTGCAGCTTTTGTGTAGCCTCGCTATTCTCGCCCGTTTGCTGTGCGCATCTCTCTAACGCCTTACGTGCCTCTTCTACTTTCTTTGCCTGCTCTGCATATTTTTCAGATAAAACGCCCTGCTTTGCCTTTAATGCCTCTATGCTGTTTTCGTTTCCTTTGTATTCTGCGGTTACTCGGCGCATTTCAGCATTAAGGTTTTTCAGATTATTGTTTATATCTTTGCAGGCTGCCTTGTATTCTGCCTCGCCGTCAAAGCTAAGCCTTGTTTTTATATTTTCTGTCTTATCAGCCATTCGCTACAGTCCCCCTAACGCTATGTCAATGTCGTCCAGTCCCTCTGTCGCCTGCGGTACTGCTGCCCGTTCCTGCCTAAAAATGTGCGGGTTATATTCCTTGTGGTATCTGAATAGTGTCACAATCTGGTACGGCGTTTTTCTCCATGCCTCACGCTCCCTATACCCCAGCAGCACCATAGCGATATACAAAAGCCGTGCAGTGTCTAGCTTTCCTGCACGGCTTTCATTTCCCCCGCCTCTTCGTCGTCCTCTGTTTCGGTATCTCTGCTGCCCTCTCCGTCGCCTGCTGTGCCTGCTGCAAACGACGCAAAAATAGCCCGCTGTACCTCTGCCAGATTTCCCATATGTATCAGCCTGCCTATCTGCTGCTCTGTGAAAAGCTGGGCGTTCTCGTCCTCTTCTAAAAGCCCCTCATTGATAAGCATTGTAAGCAGCCATTTTGTATCCTTTACCCAGTCTGGGTTACTCTGGTTAAAAGCCTCGCCCAGCTTGTCATAGCCGCCGAATTTCGTTTGAATTTCGTCCAGTGCGTTAAGGGTAAAAAGAAGTCTGTACTCTTTCCCTTTCAGCGTTACTGTATAGCCGCCGTCTTTAATTGCGCTCATATCAACAAATTAAGGCGCAGCCATGTGCTGCGCCTTTTCTCCTTTCCCTTTTATTCTGTTTTATACTGTGGGTATCGTTTCTGCTGGTTCTGGCACTTCCGTAAACCATGTTTTAGCTGCGTCGCTGTCCTCTGTGCCTACAAAGTCAGCTTTCCAGCGTCCGTCGCTCTTCCTTGCCGTAAAGCCTGCCTCAATGTCTGGCGTGTTAAACTTGATGCTTTCGCCCTTTGTTTCGTACTTTTCAGACGGCACTTTAAACTTAACCTTAAGTAGCCAGACGTAGCGGAAACGCCCGCCCGTTTTCTTTGCCCTAAAGCCGATAGCCACATATGGCGGCTCGTCGTCCTTTCCAGCCCATACTACCTTATTCTGGTCTACCATCTGCCCCAGTACCTCTGCCAGCACTTCCGGCGTAAGGTCTTTTACGCCCAGCTTAAGCGTGCCGCTGGCAAACTCTGATACGCTCTCACTCAGCGTATCGTCTGCGTATAAGCTGCCGTCTGCCGTCTTTACTGATAAATCAGCCGTCATAGCCTCTGCCATTCTCTTAGGCGTGCCGTAAGTTTCCACGCCGTCTGCCTCTGTGCATATTGCGTAGAATAAATCTCTTAATCCCAGTGTCATTGTCTTGTCACTCCTTTAAAATTTCGATTGTGATAGGTACTAGCCAGTACCCCGTTTCTGTTTCGTAGTTCTCTGTGTCAACGCTGTTAATATAAACGTCTGCCGCCCGCAGCACTTCCAGAGTTTTGTTAAGCTGTGCCTCAAAGTCGCCTTTATAAAAAAGCGTTACCCTATACATTTCCCTGCTTTCGCTCTCTGTGTCGTCTGCATTTACTACAGCGTCGCCCAGCAGCCGCAGGAAAGTATAATAGGCTTTCGGCTTGCATCTGCCAGTATATACGCCCCGCTGTGCTGGCAGCCCTGCGCTCTCTAAAATCTCTTTTATGCTGCTCATTGTCCCTGCTCACGCTCCCATACTTCCATTTGTGCATCAACTACTTTTTCGTGTGCTTTCGCATTTGCTACCGTCATATAAGGGCGGGCTGCTTTTTTACTTGTGCCGTATTCGTTTATAAATCCTATCGTTGCATATCTTACTTTGCTTTTATCGCCCTTTCTGTCATTTCCGTGCTTTGCCCTGCCCTGCGGGTATACATCAATATGTTTTTCCCTGTCGCCGCCCTGCACTTTTGTAGGCTTTATTGCTTTGATAAAGCCAGCGGTTTCCTCAATCCCCATGGCTTTTGCCTCTTCCCTTTGCGCCTCTACCAGCACTGCTGCCCCTGCTTGCAGCATTTTAGGCACTGCCCTTGTTGCTGCCTGCTCTCTCCTGCTAAATGCCTCTATTACCTCTTCCAGCCCCACCGTAGTAAACTCTGCCATTTTATTTGCCCCCTTTCTGTTGATTTTCATTCGACATTGTTCTATAATTTTCTTAAAAACGATAGAAAGGTTGTGTTTTATATGAAAAAGAAAACTATAGTCTTTTCCTGCCTTGCCGCTCTATTCCTTTTATCCTCTTTTAGCGGATTTGCAGGCGGTCTTGTTTCTGGTGGCGTTGGCTGCCTTGTTATCTGTGGTATTTTTGCTTTTCTGGCTTTCCGTTCTGCTAAATCGGTTACAGAAACAAATATGGAAGTACCGCAAACGCCTAACCGTTTTACCCCCCACCCGAACAAAAGTTCGTTTTCTCAATCCCTGCATGATAATACAGTAAATACCGATACGGCAAAAGCTCCCGCCGCAGCGCCAGTACCCAGCGCTCCTGCACAACGTCAATCAAAATACATATTTGCGCCTATAAAAGTCACTGGTGTAACTTTTAATAATGACGACGGCTCTTCACGCCAACTTATTTTGCGCAAACTTCATTTTCACGATAGCCCGTTTAATGAATATGCCGACGTTGAAATAAAGCAATATGAGTATAAAGGGCAGCCCGCTTACGGTGTCTATGTCAACAATATGCAGATAGGAAACATACCCGCTGATTTGATACCTTTTATACAGGACAATATAGAACGCATTGAAAGTATAAGTTATATTGATGTATACGGCGGCGGTCAAAAAGACGGTAAACCTATTTCTTACGGCTGTAAAATCACATTACGCTTTTTAAAAGACAATCCACCTATCAATGTTCCAGATACTCTGAAAATAAATGATTAACATTTCCTGCGGCGGTATCCCCGCCGCTTTTATGTTCCCTCGTCCTTATGTCGCAAGTCCGTAAGCGTAAGCTCTATGGTATCGTCGTCTATGTCGTAGGTCTTAAGCACAAAAAAGCGCCGCCCGTCCATTTCTATTGTGTCCTCGCCCTCATAGTCTGCCTTATGTACCTCGCATTTTGCCTCTACCACTTTGCCCGTTTGCTGGCTCTTAAAATACTCGCTGTAGCCTACTTTCTTCTTGTTGCAGAAAACAGTGCGGGCGCTCTCCTGCGGCTCATTCTCAAAGCCCCCAGCGTTTACCCTCTCGTCTGGCGGCTGCTGGCTGATTATTGTAAGCTCGTCTGCCCATGCTGCCATATCACTCCCCGCTTTCTGCGCCCTCGGTGTCCGTTTCGGACACGGGCGGCGCTGTGTTGTACTCCTGCGACAAAGCAAGCCGCATTTTCAGCGTGTCGTATGACTGCCTAAACTTCTCCGCTTTGTCGTTGTAGCCAAATTCTGCCTTGCAATAAAGAGTTACCGCCCTTATAATCAGTGCGTCGCCCTCGTCAATGGCTTTTACCCCGTCGTTTGCAAGGTCAGCTTTGCAGGCGGCTATACAGTCCTCTATTTCTGCCGTTATCTTCTCGCTGGTGCTGCTGATACGCAGCGCCGCCCGCATTTTCTCTGTTAATGTGGTAGCATCTGCCGCCATACGCTGCACCCTCTTTCTGGTTATCCCACGATTTCTGCCACGCCTGCTGCCACCAGCTCTGCCGCACGCTCCCCGCTTACACTGTAAGCCTCGCCTGCGTCCTTAATCTGGTTAAGCTGCTTGTCTAAAAACCTTGTAACGGCTTTTACCTTTACCAGCCCTGCTGCGTTTCCTGCCTCTTCCTGCGGCTTTTTATCATCTTTGGTATTTTCCTCTGCTGCGCCCTCTGCCGTCGTTTCCTGCCCCGTCTGCGGCTCTCCTGCGGTGTCCTCTGCCTCTTCCACTGTCTGCCCGCCTGCTGCCCGTTCCTCTTCCTGCCGTGCCGCCTCTGCTGCTGCCTTTTCCTCTTCTGTAAGCTCGTTTTCCTCTGGTACGTCCACCTCTACTGCTACAATTCTGGCTATAATATCCTCTGTCTTTCCAGCAGCGCTTACGCCCATATCCTTTGCCAAAGCCTGCAAGCTCTTATAATCCATGCTCTTAAGCTGCTCTGCGTCTAAATGTCCTTTCATGCCCTATACCTCATTTCTGGCAGCCAGCGCAGAACGCCAGCCGCCGTATTTTTCCTTACGCCGCCGCAATCTTCTTGATTGTTACCAGACTGTTTTTATCAACTACCTTACCGTCTGCCAGCATGATACCCTTTGTTACGGTGTCGTCGGTGTCGTTGTCCTCATACCGCTTTACACCCATAGCGTAATTGGTATTCAGCACATAGTCCTTGAAATTGAAGAGGAAAGCAAAAGCCTTTCCTGCTGCCAGTGTTGCCGCATAGCTTGTTACATAGTCGCAGCACACTACAGGTCTGCCTAAAAGCGTCCGCTCCGGCTTTCCTGCGATCCCGTAATTTACCCTGCCGATCGGCTGCCCGTTGGCATCTGTCAGCCCGTAATACTGCATGAATGTCTTTTTGCTCATGCACCATACCGCCCCGTTTTCGTATGCCTGCGGTAATGCCGCCTCTGCGTTAATCAGATCAGCATAGGCAGGCGCGGCGCTGTCAATGGTCTGTCCGTCTGCGGGTGTCTCCTGTAAAATTCCTTTCGGTTTCCCTGTCCCGTCTCCGTCAATGATCGCCTGTTCAATCGCCTTTGTCATTGCCTCAACAATATTGTTGATAAGCAGGGTTTCAAAAGCGCTCATTGCCATTGTGTCAACTTCCAGAGATACGGCTACCGCGCAGCGCAGCTTATGGTATGCAAAAGTAATCATGCCCTCTTTTTTGATGTCCTTTTTCTGCTTGTCGCTGCCTGCCCCCTCATTTACCCATGTAGCCACGGGTTTTACCGTGGAAACGGGAATACCTACGCCGCCCTTGTATGCAGTTCTGGTAACAAGGGCTAAGATCATGCCCGTACTTTCCAGCTTTTCTACGATCTGGTTCAGCACGGTTGTAGGAATAACCGCGCCTACGTCCGTGGTCTTGCTTACTGTGTCTGCCCTGTACTCTGCGGGGATTTTCGCGCCACGGCAGACATACTGCATAAATGCCTTTCTGTATGCCATGCTACCGTACTTATCCCCGTCGCCGTCTCCGTGATCTGCGGGCTTGAAATTGCGTAGCACAGTTGCGGGCGCTACCTCTCCCCCGTCGCCCTCTACAGGCTCGCCGTTTGCGATCTTTTCCAGTAACGCCTTGCGCTTTTCTGCTGCCGCCTGCAATGCCGCCCGCTCTTCCTGCAATGCCGTTACCTCTGTTTCCAGCGCCGCGATCTCTGCCTCTGTCAGTTCTGCTGCCCTTGTGGTAAGCTCGCCCTTGATCTGGGCTAACCTTGCCTCGATTTCTTTCAATCTGTTCATTTCCTGCAATCTCCTTTTCTGTGTTTTTTATAGACTGGCTCTGATCTTTAGTAGCCTCGCCCGCTGTAAAAGCCGCTCCTGCCTTTCTGCCTCATAGCTCCTATGTGCAAAACTGCGGGCGCTTATTTCAGTACCGCCGTTTGCTGGTATGCTCACGGCTGATACGTCATAAACCTTTTTGATCTCTAATATTGTCCTTGTATGCGTTGCCCTGTCGTAGCTGTCCGTTTTCACGGTAAAAGCCCACGACATTTTAGTTATCATTCCTGCCTGTATGTCTTGATACAGTCCCCGCGCTAAATCTGTCCTGCCTAAATCGGCTGCAATCAAAAGCCCCTTATGGTCTGGTATCAGAATAAGTGAACCGTTAGACTGCCGGGCAAATACGCGCCCCTCATGGTCATACTGCATAATTACGTCGCTCATGTCTGCCCCGTCCAGCGCGTGCGCGTCTATTCTTTCGTAAAACTTTGTCCCCTCGATCTCATAAAGCAGATACGGGCTGTCAAACGTCGTCGCGTAGCCCTCAACATAAAAATCAGTCTCTATCCGCTTTGCCGCTGCCTGCGCTGATAATGGCGCTGCCAGTGTCCTATACTCCCTGTCCTGCTTAATCGGCATCTGTTACCCCCTCTTTCTGTCCCTTATCGTCCGGCGCTGGCTCTTTCTCCGGCTCCGTTCCTGCTGCCTGCTGCCCCTGCTGCGGCATCTGCTGTATAATGATCTGTGGCTTTTCCTCTCCTTTTCCCAGCTGGCTTACTTCCGTATACTCTTTGCGGATATAATACTTTTCTCCGTCCTCTACGTGCGGCATGTTCCATATATCCATTACGCCGTTACGGTTAAGCAGCGCCCGGTCAAAAAGCTGTGTGCTTACTTGCAGCTTTGTAGCATTGCTGGCATATTGCAGGCGGTTAGAAGAAAACGTGATCGCGTTCCCGTGCGCAAGTTCCCGCTGTGAAAACGCCATATTTGACATGACAAGCGATAACTGGATTGCAAAAGGTTCTATTTTTCCCTCGTAATATGCGTTCCATGTTTCCTCGTCAAATTTGTTTTGCAGAATATCCATGTTTGTACCAAAATGCGTACATACGTTATCCTGTATCTGCTGCATTTGCAGCGCGTTTGGTGTATACGGCTTGCTTTCCACCTGTTTTACGTCAGTAAACTTATTATCATAAAGAATCATGCCGCTTTTGTTGTCCGCACTTAAATTGTCCTCTGTGAACCTCTGCCGCTCTGCTTTTATGTCCTCCGGCTTTAGCATATTCGCTATTTTTGCCATAAAACGTATGCTTGCTGAATTTTTCACGGCGTTAATAATGCCCTCGTTCTGGGTATGTATCAGCTGCATTGTGGGCTTAAGCGTGCTGTTATCCTCTCCGAAAAGGTCATCACTGTATTCAAAGTCAGTCATTATACCGACTTTTTCAAACTCAATCGCCCCATATTCTCCGTTTGCAAAAAGATACCGCAGATACACCCGCCCGGCAGCCTCTACTACTTCGCAGCGCTGCGCCCGCAGGGGATAAAAACCACACAAATTCCCTGCCTCGTCCTCAATAGGCACAATAAAAGCGGTATGCTCTACCGCTAAGATCGTCGCCAGACGTTTTATAAATTTTGTTGTGTCCATGAAATAGTTAGGTTTGTACTGCAATACCCTTTCCAGATGCTTTAGGGCGCTGCCCTCGATCTCCGGCTTTAGCTTGCTGCAATGTGTGGCAAAACTGTTGATTGCTACCCGCGTTAAGTCCATTTCGTATACGCCGCCGTTAAAGCTCGTAAACGTCGGGCTGTAGCCGTTCAGCATCTTAAAATAGCTGTCTATCATTTGCAGCCTCTTACCGTGAAACAAATAATCAAAAAATTTCACTCCGCTTACTCTCCTTTCTATGCGGCATTTTTCAGCAGTTCGCCGCACTCTTCCCAGTATTTCTGCCGTACCGTCATTGCATCAATGACAGATACAAAGCCGTCGATATGCGCCCGCTGCTCTATCTTTACAGGTCTGAATTTCCTTGTTTCCATGTTGTGCTTAAGCGCAACATTTAAGAAATGTGTCTTTTGTAGACTGTTTTCCGCGATCTTGAAATTGCCGTCTTTAATGATTCCCTCAAATTCCCGGATAACTGGCGTTAAGTTCTCGCCTTGATGTACGTCGTCCATATGGAACCCGTAATTTTTCATATCATTTACAAGGTACTGGGCGCTGTATCGGTCATATCCGATTTTCAGCGGTCTTATTCCGTACACTTCCAGCAGCATAATAAACCAGTTAAAAACGTCGTGGTAATCAACGTAATTTTCGCCGCTTAAAGTTATCAGCCCTTTCTTTACGAATATGTCATACGGCACGCCGTCCGTGGCTTGCAGGCTCTCTATGCGGTCTCTCGGCATAAAGAACTGTGTAAAGGAATACAGCACGCCGCCCCTTTCTATCACAACGCTTGCAGCCGTTAAGTCTGTAGTCTGGCTAAGATCAATGCCGCCCACCGCGTAGCAGTCTCTAAAGTCCTCTAAGGTCTTTTCAACGCCTGCGCCGTCCACTGTCGCATATTCCAGCCACGCTATAGAGCTGTTCTGCTTAATATTGCAGTATTTTGTTAAAAACTCTGCTTTCTTGCTTAAGCTGCCCTCTGCTACGGCTATTTCATCAATGAAAAAGCCCTCTTTTACAGAAACGCCCATGTTCGGGTTAGCTTTCTTAAGCTCTTCTATATCGTTCCACTTCTCCACGTCGTCTATCATGTAGATAAACGGTAAAAGCCTGCGCTCTTTGCTATTCCCCTTTAAAAAGCTGGTGCTGCGTTTCATAAGTTCATCATATATGCTGTCATTCTCATAGCCTGCTGTGCTTATGCTTAAGATCATTGGCTGTGTACGCGCTCCTAAAGCAGACTTCATAACCTCATACTGCTTTAGCCCTGCGTCGCCTCTCCATGCTGCCATTTCGTCACATACTACCAGCTGCGGGTTAAATCCGTCAGACTTTTTAGCATTAAAGGCAATCGGCTTAACAAAACTTTCTGTTTCCTCAATGTAAATATCGCTGCGCCTTTTCCTTGCCAGCTCCAAAAGCTCCGGCTCTGCCTTTACCATTTTGTGAAATCCGTCATATACCAGCGCCGCTTGATCTAATTTAGGCGCTAAGCAATAAATTTCCTGCCCGTATTCAGGCTCCAAAAATGCCATGTACGCAATAATGGCAGAGGCAAATAAACTTTTTCCGTTTTTTCTGCCGATAACTATAAATATTTCGCGGAAAACGCGCACTTTTTCTGCGTCCTGTATACCAAAAATGACAGAAATAATAGCTTTCTGCCATAGTTCCAGCTTTATAAGATCACTGCGCCCCTTGCTGTGGTGACAGAAATTTTCAATAAACTTGATCGCCTTATTTGTCGCTTTTGCATTGAAAAAATATTCCTGTTTTTCCAGCCCGTCCACAATGATCTTGTAAATTGCCTTTATCCATTTCCCCGCTACGATCTCGCCGCTGGTTATTTTTGCGTGGTACTCATAGATATAATTTTTATAGGGCAGCACTGCCGCCTACTCGTCCCGCAGGGCAGCCAGCCTGCTTTCCTTTCTTTTTGCGGCTGGCACTAATTCTGTCAGCTGCTTAATGACTGCCGCATAGTTCTTGCTTAATGCTATGTAAGTCTCTGCCTCCGGGCTTTTTTTCGTCCCGTACTGGTTTTCACCGTTCTTGTACTCACTCGTCCAGCCCTCCTGCTCTATTGTTTCCTGCAAGTCGTCAAGCTCTATACTCATAAAAGCAGCCTTTTCTATCAGCGGCGTTACTAAATTTCGCTTATTTTCTTCAAGCTCTGCAAATATTTCCTTAAGTCTTTTTTTCTCGTCCTTGATACGGTTTTCTTTTTTCTTTTTCCGCGCAGCCATTCCCTCTACCTCTCTTTCCCTGCCGCCTGCTGCCGCTGCCAGATCACCCCACCACACCCCCTACACCACGTATGCACGCGCCCGGAGGGTATTTTTAGGGTATCCCCCTCGGTATTTTCCCCCTTTATTTTTTGTTTTCGGATAGGGGGGATATGCCTCCCGCCGCATCAAACTTATACCGCAGGCGCAGCTTGCGCTTGTGATGCTCTTTGTTATGGCAGTCCTGGCACAATGCCTCTAAATTGTCCCAGCTTAGCGTTATGCCTGCATCGTTAATATTCTCTCTGGTTAAGTAGCGCTTATGGTGCGCTATCTTTGCAGGCTCACCGCAGCGCTCACATATATAGTCCTGTGACATTAAGTAAGCGGCTCTGGTATTCTCCCACGCCTGCGATAAGTAAAAACTCTTAGCCCATGCTTTCATACTGTCCCCGCTCCTTTCTGCGATACCCAGCGCCCTAGATTTCATGCGCCGGGTGGAGGCTAAAGAAATAAAAAAAGAGCAGGCTACTGCTGCCGTGTCACGGCTAAGCTATTGCCTACTCTTTTCATGTTACCATTATACAGCTTTTGAAATACCATGTAAACACCACGATTTTACCATGATATTACCAGCCCGGCTGCTGCCAGCTACAGCCTTGCCCTCTCTTCATCAATTCCCCATAACAATACAGATAATTCATTGATGATCGCTGTCACCCAGCGGCGCGGCGTGTTCTTCCCTGTTTCCAGTTCCTCTGCGATCTCTGCATACTCCATGCCCTGCATGAAATACAATTCAAACGCTTTATACTCTACCTCTCTGCCTGCTGCCCTGCGCCTGCGCTCGATCTCTTCTACTGCCGTATCTATGTGCGCTGTCATAATCAGCGTTTTAAAGCGGCTACGCCTAACGCTTTCCAGATATACCCGTTGCTGTTCTTCCGTCATTCCCTTAAGCTCTAACTGCTCGCCGTCGCTTACGGCGTGCTGGATATGGAAAACAGCATCACGGTAACATTTCATAAGCGTAAAGGTATTGTGATACTTATTCTGCCTCTTTTCCTTTTCTTCCTGCTTTCTGTATTCCCGCACTGCTGCCCTTGCCGCTTTCTGTATCAGCTCTTCAAATTCAGAGGCGGGAAGTGCTACCCAGCTTTCGCCTGTTTCCTCTCCCTCTGCTGCGATCTCTGCGCCTGCTGCCTTAGTTTCTGTTTCCTGCATCTGCTTTACTCCTTTCTTTTAACGCCCTGTCAATCCGTCCAAATATTGCCAGCAGCAAAATTATTATGATTATCAGTAAAAAATCCGTCACTGTTCGCCCTCTCCTTTCCGGCATGGTGGAAACGGGCAGTTTTCACAATCCGGGCTTTCGCATTTCCCGCCGTTAGTGTCCCGCAGTATATCCCGTATCATCATATACGGCAATATCCATACAGGCGTAGAAAAAAGAATAAGCCCCTTTGCCAGCAGCCCCAGTATGTATATTGCTATTTCTCCCACCCATTCCATATACGCCCTTACTGCCCCTGTAAGCGCCTCTGCGATCTCGTCCATAAACTTTATCATGTATGAAACACCCCGCTTTCATATGCCGTAATGACTGCCGCCCGCAGGCTGTCTGCCGCATCATTCCTGCGCCCTATCCTCTCCGGGCTTACATGTCTTAAATGCTCTAAATGATCGCTTTCCATGATCTCCGCTATCTTTTCTGCCGCCCGCTTACTGTGTGTGATCGCTCTAAGCTCGTCATTGCCGCCCAGTGCGTTGATCTCATACACCGCATAATGACTGCTGCCGTATTCCCTCACTTCCCAGCTGAATACACGCCCTTTAATCTCCAATGGCTGTATATTGTCTGCTACATTCCTGCATACCGTCCCTGCTGAATCAAAAGCCCCGCCCAGTCCCCGCATAAAAGCTGCGGCTGCGTTTGTAATCGCCTCTGCTGCTCTTGTGGCTACCGCTGTAAAGTCCACTCGGCTTATAGTCTTAACTGCCTTTTTCGCAAGTCTGCGCTGCTTTCTCTTATCAAGCAGCAAAGGCGGGTTTACTCCATGCAGTTTTTTATACCTCTTTTTCCATTGCCTGTAATTCATTCTGTTTTACCTCGCTTTCCTGCTTAATCACAATACGCCTGCTGCCGGGCTGCTGTATGATCGCCTCAACATGCAGATAGGCAGGCAGCAATACTGCGCTGCCCGCTCTAAGCTGGTACTCAATGCTTTCTTTCATTTTTCTGTAGTCCTCGGCTTTCGCTGCCTTGTCGCAGCCTATAAATACAGTTATTTGCTGCTTACTCTTCTTTTTCCGCTGCCGCCTGTTCATTGCTTATCCCTCTTTCCGGCTCTGCTGCCTGTCCTATCTGGTAATCTTCAATGCTCATTTGTCCCGGCAGCTGGTCTGCCCCCCGTGTCCGTTTCGGACACTTCCCCGCTGTGTGCGGTAACATCAATTCCCAGAATACAATACCCCTCTTCCAGCCCTGTATAATCTTCCAGCATATAAATAATATCTGTATCTATTGTGCGCCCTGTGTGCTTTCCGTCCTTAAATTCCAACATTTTAAGGCTGTCGCCCACCTTGTACCCTCTGTCATTCTTCCGTAGCTCAAACTTTTTCTTGCCGCTTACAATATCCCCATAGTAAGAAACGGCTATTTTTACCTCATGCGTTTTGTGATCTGCTTTCCCGTCGCTCGGCAGTTTCTCCATTTTCTCCCGGTCTGCCTGCTCCTGTAATTTCTTCTTTGTGTCCCGGTCTATTTTGTCCTGCTCGTCGCTATAACGCTGCTCGTCCGTCTTTTCTGCCTCTGCCTTGTTTATGTACTGATCGCACTTTTCACAAGTCCCCGTTTTCACATTGCAGTCTTTATACCGTTTACATGAATAGCACAAAGAGGTTATGCTTTCCGGGTGCGGCGTTTCGTAGTCGTCGCCCGCCTTTTTCTCTGCCACCTTTGCCGCTATTTCCTTTGCCCGTATACTCTCACCCGCTGCCGCCTTTTCTGCTATGGCTTTCTGCTCTTCTGGCGGCAGCTTTGCTGCCTCGTAAGCCGTTGTTACCCCTATATTTCCCTTTGCAAATTCTTCCTTGATCTCCTGCGTGGCATTGTTGTTAATGCTATCCATACGGGCTATATTTGTGGGGCTTTCGTTCATCAGCTCTGCTATAATATCCCGCATCTTTCCTGTGATCTCTAACCCGTCCTCGTCTTTCGCCCGTAAAAGCGCCTCTTTCAATCTCTGCGCCTGCTGGGTTTTCTCCCACGCTGTAAGCTCCCTGTTATATGCGTTTCCGATCAGCAGAGACAATTCAAACATTGCCCCGGTCATATCCTTGTACAGATACCGCACTTTCTTATATTCCTCATGCCCCCGCTCAATGTTCATAATGTTTGCAAGGTTCCTGCGGTGTCCGCTCACAATCTTAAATTCTCCGTTTACCCTGCCTAATACTGTAGGCTGCTGCTGCCCTACGGTCAAAAAGCTGTCTGCCAGCTCTTCTATGTTCTCCTGTGAATAGAAATTGCTTTCAGAGGGCTTTACATCATACGGGCTTAACCAGATTTCCGTATATTCGCTTATATTGCCTATGCCTGCTGCCCTGCTTTTCGCGTTCATAATATCCGTAAAGCCAAATTTTGTTTTCCCCATTTTCCTTACCTCGCTTTCCCTGTGTATCTGGTTACGAATTTCTTATAGTCCTGTGCGGCTCCGCAGCACGGGCTGTATTCATAAATCGGCTTGAATAAAAACGTACTTTCTGCCACTTTCCCGGAATATCTGATAACGCCCAGTAAAGAATAGCCGTTCTTTTCCGTTTCTATCCACTCCCTGCCTGCTGCCTCTCCGTCTGTGTTCTGATATGCCGTAACCAGAACGCCCAGCAGATGCAGCGCCGGGTTAAACTGCTTTGCGTCCTCTATCTGGTCTGCCAAAATGTCTAATCCCTCTAACGCCCACTCGTCTATTTTTACAGGTACTATAACCTCGTCCGTGATCGTCAGCGCATTTACCACATTAAGCCCTATGTCTGGCGGGTTATCAATAATGCAGTAATCGTAATAAGCGCCCACTGCGTCCAGCTGTGCCAGCCTCTTATACCGTTCTATCTGGTTCCCTGTCTCTTCCGTCGTCAGCTGCCACGTAGCGCCCATAAGTGACATATTCGCAGGAATAATGTCTATCCCCTCGTAATCTGTCCGCTGTATCAGCTCTGCTGCTGCCTGCCATTCCCCGGAAAGAAGTTTCGTGATCGGTGCCACGCTCTCCGCATCATATCTGCCGTATGCCTTGCTTAAGTTCCCCTGCTTGTCATTATCCAGCAGCAGTACCTTATATCCCCTACGGTGCAGCTCGTATGCCATATTCACCGTTGTAAAGGTCTTTGCCACGCCTCCCTTTAAATTCAACAAACTTATAACTTTCATTCTCTGCCTCTCTTTCTTGCGCCGCCTCCGGGCGCAGCTGCTTAATATGCTCTATTCTTTCGTGATCTCTGTTTCCAATGCCTGTCCGCAGTTCTCGCAGAAATTAGATATTTTTATACCCGTTATAAAGCTCCGATCTGCCACAATCCAGCTGCATACAGGGCATTTATAGGTTTCATAGTTTTTTAAGCCTTTAGCCGCCAGCTTTTCTGCCTGCGTCCCCTCAAAAATGGTTGTTTTCCTCGGTGCTTTCGGTATCTGCTTGTCAAGTGCAGAAATACAGGCATTGTGCAGCTCTGTATCATATATGTTTTCTGCAAATTCTGCCGCCGTTTTGTACTTTTCTAATTTTTCTATAGCCTGCTGCGCTGTCATTGTCTCCATATCTGCCCTGCCTCTCCTAAATCCTTAATATGCAACAGATACTTTTCTATCAGCTCTGCCGCGATCTGCCAGCCATAGCATACAGTTCTTACCTCGCTTGAATAACCAATGTATAAGCCTCTGCCTCATTTCCTGCGCCCCTTTCTGTCGTCTATGCCGTTCCAATATTCCCAGTTCCTCATATCCTCGCTGGCATGTGCTATAGCTACCGCTGCTGCACACATTACAGCGCCGATCAGAACAAAAAGAACCACGCCCACGACTATTACCACAATCCGTACATACTGCATTTTATCCCCCCTCTCCCTCTAATTTGACTAATGTATATCTGAAATACCCGTAGCCGTAATATTCCGGGCTATGTACTCCCTTGCTTATGCTGTCCTTGTCAACATAATATCCCTTTACC
Organism: Acetatifactor aquisgranensis; assembly: GCF_943193215.1. Taxonomy (NCBI): domain Bacteria; kingdom Bacillati; phylum Bacillota; class Clostridia; order Lachnospirales; family Lachnospiraceae; genus Acetatifactor; species Acetatifactor aquisgranensis. The sequence continues at coordinate 69,311 of NZ_CALPDH010000030.1, forward strand.
GCCCTCGGCTCTGCCTTGAACCATTGCCGATCTGAAATTATCCTTATTTCCGGCTCTGGTCTTACAAGATTCTTGCTGCTATTCCAGCGCTTACCCTGTAGCGCCCCGTCCTCTGCTTTCCTGTGCTTGTCTGTGTACTTAATCAGATATGCTGCCAGATCAGCATAATTTCCGCTGTCGTCCAGAGGAAAGACTTTCACCCGGTTATGCCCCTCATATGCCTTGTACCAGCACTGCTGCAATATTTTTGTATCTATCTGGTTAATAACTAAATGGTGATGCCTGGCTCCCTTGTCCCCGATCTCCATAACATGAATATATTTAAACTCTATCCCAGCCTTTTTATACTCCTTACGGCACTCCCTTAAAAATATATCTATGTCCTGCCGCATCTGCTCTTTTGTCCGTGGCGGCTCTCCCTTTCTGCGTATGTAGTCCAGCACTAAATGATAGTCGCCATAGCCATAGTTTGCATTTATCAGAATACGCAGCTTTCTTTCTGCCTGCCTTGTATTGATCTTTTGCTGTTGCTCTGTGGTGGGCTTTACCTTATCCCCCCTCTTTATCCCCTGCTTTTTATATCTGCTTGTAAAATAACGCTCTACCTCTATGGTCTTACCCGCCCTTGTTATCCTCTCAACGTATGGCATATATTTTTTACTCCTTTTAGGTCTATCTGGTCGGAAAGCTAATAGTTTTATCAAGTGGTAAAACGGGCTTGCGCCCGCGTATTACTTGACATTTCGCCATACAGTGATATACTGGATATAGGTTCTAAAAGCTGTATAGCTTAGCCCCTATGGTATTCCCGTACCGTAGGGGCTTTTAAATTATTCTCATTTAATGCGAATTTACAGGGCTGCTGCTTTCCGCTGCCTTTTAAGACTTCTGATCTGCTCTAACAGCCCCTTTTCTTTCCGGGCAAGCTCCTTGTGCTGTTTCAGCTCCTTGTAGTCGTCCCAGAGGCTACGGAAAATAGCAATGCTTTTGCCGTTTCTCCCGTGGCGGCTTAACCTGTTTGCCTCATTCCTTAATACTGCGCGTCTTAATTTCCTCATGTTCTTTAATCTCCTTTACAGTAAATTTGAATGTTTCATTGCATATTCAAAAGCCTTGTTATATGGCTCCCTGCAATCGTAACCAGTGCAGCTATGTAAGCGGCTGCCTATGCAGAAATTACAGGAGCAGGCTTTAGCGTAGTCCCACGCTTTAGCCTCTGTCTGCCGTTCCTTACACTCCATGTAATAGCGCAGCTTGTCTGCGTTTACTATCTCAATCCCCATACGGTCTGCCGTCTGTATTTCCCGGCTCATTCCCTCGCTGATACCATACTTAATGTAGCCCAGCAAACTAAAGTTCCTGTCTCCCGCACAAAAACGTCAAATTTAATTCTCAAGTGTCAAATACTATCT
>NZ_CALPDH010000031.1:0-69609 GCF_943193215.1 Acetatifactor aquisgranensis
CTTATTTTACTCTGAGGTATCTTTTTATCAACCACCTTTCTTGGAATTCCCTATGTTTGTATTATACAGGAAGCTCCATTGTTACGGCAACAACGAGCCTGTCGGGGAAAGAATTGGCATATTCCTTGAACTTCCCGCAAAAGTCTATAGCCGGGCTGCCGATTTTGGAATGTGCAGAGTTCGGAAGAAACGTTATTTCTTATGATTATATGGAAGAAAGGGGACAAGAGATTCGGCTTGGAAATATTTTCCATATGAATCATATGGAAAATAACAAGGTCATGTTAGGGCAAAAATCGCTTGCATCACATACATTTGTTACAGGAAGTACAGGTTCCGGAAAAAGTAATACCATTTATCAAATTTTAAGAAATGCCAGAAAAAATGGTGCTAAATTTCTGGTTATCGAACCTGCAAAGGGCGAATATAAGAATGTGTTCGGCAACATTAAGGGCATATCCGTATATGGAACTAATCTGGCGGTATCCCGCTTGCTGAGGATTAACCCCTTTAGTTTTCCAAAAGAAGTGCATATCCTGGAGCATCTTGACCGCCTGATTGAGATATTCAATGTGTGCTGGCCTATGTATGCGGCAATGCCGGCAGTGCTGAAGCATGCTGTGGAAAAATCATACATAGACTGTGGATGGGATTTGTTGCGTTCCTCAAATAAATATGGGAATGATTTCTATCCTGCATTTTCGGACGTGGCAGATAACATAAAGGATATTATCGATTCCAGCGAATATGACAATGAGAATAAGGGCGCTTACAAAGGATCCCTGCTCACAAGGCTACAGTCCCTTACTAATGGAATCAATGGGTTGATTTTTTCTCAGAATGAAATTCCGGATGTAGAATTATTTGATGAAAATGCGATAATAGATTTGAGCAGAGTCGGATCATCAGAAACAAAGGCTCTCATTATGGGAATGCTGGTACTTAAGCTGCAGGAATACCGTATGTCGAAAGCGAATGAAATGAATTCAGAATTGAAACATATTACAGTATTGGAAGAAGCGCATAATATCTTAAGGAGAACATCCACTGAGCAGTCAGCAGGAGGAGCAAATCTTCAGGGAAAGAGTGTGGAGATGCTTGCCAATGCGATAGCGGAAATGCGTACATATGGAGAAGGATTCATCATTGCGGATCAGGCACCGGGGCTTATGGACATGTCTGTAATCCGGAATACAAATACAAAAATAATTATGCGTCTGCCAGATCAATCGGACAGGGAACTGGTAGGAAAAGCGGCCAACCTGAATGATGACCAGATTACAGAGCTGGCAAAACTTCCATGTGGAGTTGCGGCGGTATATCAAAATGAATGGGTTCAGCCGGTGCTGTGCAAGGTGGACAGGTATGACGGATTATATAATTCATATTCGTATATTCCCCAAAACGACGATTATGGGGAAACAGAACTAAAAGGAGTAGAAGAATCCTTGCTGAGATGCATTATGGACAAAGAGCTTCTTGGAAAAGGCAATCACAGAGAGATTTGCAGACTGGAAAGCATGGTGATAAAATCAAGGCTAGATACATCTGTGAAACGTGATTTTATGGAATATATATTGGAAGAGAAAGAAGATGGGATAGAGGCATTAAGGATATTGATATATGATTTTTTGGCCGCAGAAGAAGCTATTAAGGCATCGCGGTATGCCCAAGATTTCTCTGAGTGGGTACAGTCAGTAGTACATAAGCTAAAGCCGTCCATTCAGGGTTATTCGAAGAAGCAAATTGATTTGGCAATGGCTCTGATCCTGTATGAACAGTCTCTCAGAGATAATGCATATGACGGCTTGTTTTGCCATTTTACAGAAATTTATAAGGAGAGAGGTGGTGTTTTTTAATGAATGAATTCAAAATAACAGATGTACCGGAAATCAAGAGTCCTGATTCAGAGATTTTTAGCATGAAAAAACCAGAAAGCAGTATGTCCGTGAAAGATGCGAGAGAATTTTGGGATAATAGGTTTAAGGGAGGGGAGGAGTCGGATGTAGGAGACAAAGGGAATTTAGAACAAGAAGTCGTGGATGGCAAAGTGCAATACTATGACGATAATGGTAATTTGTATCGAATAGATAAGGACTTGCTTCCCAATTGTGAATACGTGGTCAACAATTATGAATATAAGACTGATGAAATGGGACGGATTATATCTGCAGGAGGAAAGCTTCGCTTGAAAGAAGAGCAGAAATATGAACCTATAAAGGACTCGATACAAGATATAGGAAAGGGCAGTGAGCGTATGACAGATGACCGAGGCCATTTAATCGGAAGTCGCTTTGATGGAGGAGATGGACTTGAAAATGCAGTGCCCCAAGATGCGAAAATAAATAGGGGTGACTACAATGCGTTTGAAGGTACGCTTGCAAAAGCAGTTGAGGAGGGAAAAGATGTAAAAATAAAAGTAATACCTATTTATGAAGGGGATAGCAGAAGACCAACAACTATAGGTGTCACATATAGTATAAACGGTGAATTGAATATTCGGATTTTTCCGAATTCACGTGGAAAGGAGTAGTCTATGAACGAAAATATGTTTCAGAATATATTTGATAAGCTGCAAGAGGTTCTTCCACAAAAATGGGATAAGATAGTTTTTTATGCCAGCTATTTTCAAGGAAGTTATAATATGAAATACTTTATTGATTTAGGAGATGGGGAATATAAAGATTGCTTCAGCCTGGGAAATATACCTAACATGCAGTTAATGAAACTATTTATGGATATCAATAAAATTATATCACCAATCAGGGATTACTTGGAAGAGGCGTCAAAATGGAATGTAATAACAATGATTATTGAGGCAGATGGAAATTTCAAAACTCATTTTGACTACAGTGCCAAGAATGATAATTTTATATCATATGAGAAAGAATGGAAAAAATATTATTTAGGATGATTGGTCTGGATGCTGTACCATGGCAGACGGTGAATCGGGTCGGAAAACGGTTAGAGCTTATAAGTGATTGATAGTTATATAAGATAGTTGAAATATGCTTTTGGCATACCTGATTTTGAAATCTTTTATGCTTTGCGAAATAAGAAGGAGGAATCCCAAATGACATCATTCATTCAAGTGAAAGCGAAAAAGCTTACAGTACTAATAGTCACTGTTGCTGTTATTATCATCATTGTGGGAATATTTTATAAAGGATACTTAAGCGCCACAGAAAAATATGAAGCAACAATCCAAAGACTGGAGGAAGAGGTTGAGAGGCTTTCAGAACCGGTGGCTGTGTATGAGGAGGCCTCCAAGGAAATAGATATCCGTGTCATAAATGCGGAAATCCAGGATATCGGCGAACTTGCCACGATAGAATATCTATATACGGATGCTGGGAAGTTTGAAGACCCTGCGGAGCTGTTCGGAAAAGAGATTCCCTTTTCTTTCACCACGAAATCATTCATCGTAAAATGGGATGGTACTATCAAGGCCGGGGTGGATATCAGCAAAGTGACGGCAGAGGTAAATAAGGAAAAGAAAGAAATAGTCGTACATATCCCGGAGGCGGAAATCCTTTCCCATGAGATAGAAGATGACAGCATAGAGACCCTCGATGAAAAAGACGGCCTGTTCAATAAAATCAAAGTGGAGGATATCAGGGAGTTCGACATCAACAGCAAGGCTGCCATGGAGCAAAGAGCGATTGAAAATGGTCTTTTGGACAAGGCCTTTGAAAACGCGAAATCGATTATATATAAATTGCTGGATACAGATATGGTCGAGGAACTGGAATATAGCATTACATTCGAGACGATTAATGAATAAGCTAAAGAGGGGCATTATCTGGATTTATAGGGTAATGCCCCGTTCTTAATGTTAACGAATGTTAACGAATCCTTTTTTCAGCTTGACAAAATCCCATTCCCATATTATCCTAAATCTATGGACAACAAGTCCAAAGTCTCAATTTCAGGAATTTCTAAGGTTTAATAGCGTTTCTGCTGTTTTTCACTGGAAAGTACTACTTAAGATTCATCAAAAAATGGAAAAGGCAGGAGCGGTATCGCCTCAGGCGGCTCCTGCCGAAAGAAAGCAGGCTCTATGGAATGCATCATCCGAAATAAGCATCCATGGAAAGTCAAAAAGGAGGAGTCTATGGGGATAGAAAATGATGCGATATTGTCATATCTGGAAAACAACGGACGCTTCGCCGATTTGTTCAACCAGTGTTTCTTTGGAGGAAAGCAGTGGGTGAAGCCACAAGAATTGAAAGAGGGTTCAGAGGTTTACACGCCGTCCCCGAAGAGTAATCGCAGGCCAAGAATCCGCGACATCAAAAGACGATTAGAGTCGGGAGCCTGCCTGAAAGTCCTGGCGGTGGAGGCGCAAAGCGATGTAAGCTACATCATGCCCTGGCGCATCATGGAATACGATTGCAGGGAATACGAGAAGCAGATTCGGAAGATTCAGAGCGCCAACCAGAGTGCGGAGGAATCCGGCAGGAAAGGAATCTACGCCAGCACGGGGGAGCGCCTGTGGCGATACAGGCGGGAAGACCGCATCGCACCGATCTATACCATATGCCTCTATCATGGCCAGGAGAAATGGGATGGGCCCAAAGGACTGAAGGACATGGTGGATTTTGCCGCGGGCTGTTCCGAGGCTGAGAAGAGGGACTGGGAGAGCCGCTTCATAGATTACCCCATGCGCCTCATATGCGCCAACGAGCCCATGGACTGTTCCGGATTCCGGACATCTTTGGGCGCAGTGTTCGCCCTGCTTCCTTTCCGGAGCGACAGAGCGGGCCTGAAGCAGATGCTTGATAAAAATCCGTCATACGGCCGACTGGATGAAGAGACGGCAGAGACAATCGGCATCCTGATGGGAGTGGAAGGCTTTATGGAGCATAAAGAAGAATATAAGAAAGGGGAGACATATAATTTGTGCCAGGCAATTCGGGAAATGATAGAAGATGGTAGGATGGAAGGGCTGAAAGAGGGTATGAAAGAGGAAAAAACCAACGGCCTCCGCATTTTCATCCGGTCCAACCGTGATGACGGTGTGGCGGATGAGACGATTGCTGAAAAGCTGCAGAAATATTATTCCCTCAACAAAGAGGAGGCGTGGGAGGCGCTGTCCCATAACTGATGGGAGAAGTCCATGAAACAGCTGTGAAGGCCATATGAGATAAAATTGAATTACGACAACCTGTTCAAGGCTGCGCTTCGGCAAGGATGGCCGGAGACAATATCCAAAACTTTCACAAAAAATTAACAAAAAAATGCAATTCGTCCTATGCGAGTTGCGTTTTTTATGTTATACTGTTTAGGACAATAATCATGGGGGTATTTGCGGTTTTCCGATATACCCCGGTTAAGTCGTTAGTATTTATCTAATTATAAATGGAGGACTGAGAGCATGAGTACTACTTCAAAAGCGAGCCAAAGAATAACAGCTTTGCTCGATGACAACAGTTTCGTTGAAATCGGCGCACTTGTGACGGCAAGAGCCACTGATTTCAATATGAAACCCAACGAGACTCCTTCTGACGGTTGTATTACCGGCTATGGAGTGATCGGCGGGAAGCCTGTGTATGTGTACAGCCAGGATGCTTCCGTGATGAACGGGACTATCGGCGAGATGCATGCCAAGAAGATTGCGGGTCTCTATGATCTGGCGATGAAGACCGGCTCCCCTGTAATCGGACTGATTGATTCCGCAGGGCTGAGGCTGCAGGAGGCAACGGATGCGCTGAACGCTTTCGGCGCGATTTATATGAAGCAGACGTATGTATCTGGCATCATCCCCCAGATTACTGCCATTCTGGGAACCTGCGGAGGAGGGCTTGCCCTGTTCCCCACCCTGACTGACTTCACTTTCATGGAGGAGAAGAACGCGAAGCTTTTCGTCAATGCGCCCAATGCGCTGGACGGAAATGTGATAAGCAAATGCGATTCCTCCACAGCTGCGTTCCAGTCTGAGGAAAGCGGCATTGTGGATGTGGTGGCCGATGAAGCTACAGTCCTTTCCAAAATCAGGGATTTGATCGGTTTCCTGCCTTCCAACAGCAATGAGGGCAGCGATATCGTGGAGTGCACGGATGATCTGAACCGTGTGAACGAGGAGCTGGCAGGCTGCGCGGGAGACACTTCCATAGCGCTTTCCATCCTGGCTGACAGCAATGATTTCTTCGAGGTAAAGGCAGGCTATGCCAAGGATATGGTGGTAGGCTTCATAAAGCTGGACGGTGTGACCGTAGGCGCAGTGGCCAACCGCAGCGAGATATGCGACGAGGAAGGAAAGGTGGCTGAGAAGCTGGATGCTGTCCTGTCCAGGGAGGGATGCGAGAAAGCTGCTGATTTCGTGAACTTCTGCGACGCATTCGAGATTCCCGTGCTGACGCTGACGAATGTAAAGGGCTACAAGGCGACTATGTGCTCCGAAAAAGGAATCGCAAAGGCAGCCGCAAAGTTGACCTATGCTTTCGCGAACGCCACCGTTCCCAAGGTGAATGTGATCGTGGGCAAGGCTCTCGGCACTGCTGCCATCGCCATGAACTCCAAGGCTCTCGGCGCGGATATTACTTTTGCGTGGCCGGACGCTCAGGTTGGCGCCATGGAAGGAAAGCTTGCGGCGAAGATTATGTATGACGGTCAGGGCGCGGATGTGATTAATGAGAAAGCCTCTGAGTACGATGCGCTTAACTGCAGCGCCGGAAGCGCCGCCAGAAGAGGGTATGTCGACAGCATTGTAGAGCCCGCTGACACCAGAAAATACGTTATCGGCGCTTTTGAGATGCTCTTCACCAAGAGCGAGGACCGTCCCGCAAAAAAGCACGGAACTGTATAGAAAGGGTGATATAAAGATGAAGAAATTTATAGCCATACTGTGTATGATTACCTGTCTCTTCGGACTGACGGCCTGCGGAAGCGAAGCGGCGCTGTCAGAGTACGAACAGCGCAAGGTGGAGAACGCACAGCAGCTTGCGGACGAGATGGTCCTCTATCTCTTCGCCCAGTATATGGACGACGCGGCAGCGGAGTCTTTCGATGGATATACTGCAGGCGAAGTGGAGTATATACTGGAGAATCAGTATAATATCCGGGTGGATGGGAACGCATTCTTGACGGCAATCGATTCATTCCATTCCGCAAAGGCTTCCATAGGGACCATTACCGGAACCAATGGAAGCACGGCGACGATTGACGGCAGTCAGATCACCGTGGAGGTAGAGGTTACCGGCGAGCAGAAGAATGCCACGGCGGAAATCATTTTCTCCAATGACATGTTCCTGAAGCTGGAAGCCGCTGCCCTGAACCCCAAAGCATCCACAAGCGATTTGATGGGCAATGCGGCGCTGAATACGCTGATTGGTATGGGCACCGTGTTCGCGGTACTGATTCTGATCAGTCTGATTATCTCCGCGTTCAAGGTGATTCCGAAGATTCAGGCGAACATGGCAAAGAAGAAATCCGCTCCGGCGGAGGGCTCCGGCGTTGACAATGCGGTGACACAGATTGCGGAGCAGGAGGCAATCGTGGAAGAAGAGACGGACGACTGTGAGCTGGTGGCCGTCATAGCGGCAGCGATTGCAGCCAGCGAGGGCGCTGTCACCACAGACGGATTCGTAGTGCGCTCCATCAGGAGAAGATAGGTTAGGAAAAATAATAAATAAAAGCATTCTATTTTAGGAGGAAATAAAAAATGAAGAATTATACAATTACCGTGAACGGAAATGTATATGATGTAGTAGTAGAGGAAAACACGTCCGGCGCTCCCGTAGCGGCAAAGGCTCCCGCTGCTCCCAAGGCAGCACCGAAAGCTGCTCCTGCAGCCGCTCCCAAGGCAGCTCCCGCAGGCGGCGCAGGCAGCATCAAGATAGAGGCAGGTGCGGCAGGCAAGGTATTCAAGCTGGAGAAGAAAGTGGGCGATGCGGTAAAGAAAGGTGACGCAGTCGTCATTATCGAAGCGATGAAGATGGAAATCCCTGTTGTGGCTCCTGAAGACGGAACCGTTGCAAGCGTTGACGTGGCGGTAGGCGATGCCGTAGAGGCAGGCGCTGTACTGGCTACCATGAACTGACGCGGCGCAAGCGTTCATTCAAGGCAGTGATATACGGTAGAAAGCACTTTAACGGACTTTTTACCGTCAACAACAACAGGAGGTCAACAAATGGATTATATAGCTTCAACGCTAAACAATCTCGTTCATCAGACGGCATTCTTCAATCTGACCTGGGGAAACTATCTGATGATTGCGGTTGCATGCTTTTTCCTTTATCTGGCTATCCGGCATGAGTTCGAACCCTTGCTCCTGGTTCCGATAGCCTTCGGTATGCTGTTGGTGAACATCTATCCCGACATCATGCTTCACGCAGAAGACGCCTCCAACGGTGTGGGCGGTCTGCTGTACTATTTCTATGTACTGGACGAATGGGCCATCCTGCCTTCCCTGATTTTCATGGGTGTGGGTGCTATGACGGACTTCGGTCCCCTGATTGCCAACCCCAAGAGCTTCCTTCTGGGCGCGGCGGCGCAGTTCGGCATTTTCGCGGCATATTTCGGGGCCATCTTCATGGGCTTCAACGATATGGCGGCGGCAGCCATCTCCATCATCGGCGGTGCAGACGGACCTACATCCATCTTCCTGGCCAGCAAGCTGGGGCAGACGGCAATCATGGGGCCTATCGCAGTGGCGGCGTATTCCTACATGTCGCTGGTGCCCATCATCCAGCCGCCTATCATGAAGCTGCTGACTACGAAAGAAGAGCGGAAAATCAAGATGGGCCAGCTTCGTCCGGTTTCCAAGCTGGAGAAGATACTGTTCCCTATCGTCGTTACGATTGTGGTATGTCTGATTCTTCCTACCACGGCTCCTCTGGTAGGCATGCTGATGCTGGGCAACCTGTTCAGGGAATCCGGCGTGGTACGTCAGCTGACAGAGACGGCTTCCAATGCCCTGATGTATATCGTGGTCATATTGCTGGGCACTTCTGTAGGTGCTACCACCAGCGCGGAGGCCTTCCTGAACTGGGATACGCTTAAGATTGTGGCACTGGGCCTGATTGCGTTCATGTTCGGCACGGCAGCAGGTGTGCTGTTCGGCAAGATTATGTGTAAGGCTACCCATGGCAAGATTAACCCGCTGATTGGTTCTGCTGGTGTGTCTGCCGTTCCCATGGCAGCCCGTGTATCCCAGAAAGTAGGTGCGGAGTCGGATCCTACCAACTTCCTGCTGATGCATGCAATGGGACCTAACGTGGCAGGCGTTATCGGAACAGCTGTCGCTGCCGGTACCTTTATGGCTATCTTTGGGGTATTCTAAGTCGAAATAAGATTCTTTCAAAGAATAAAATAATATGGAGGAAATTCGTAAATGTCAGAACAAGGAAAAACACCGATTAAAATTACGGAAACGATACTGCGTGACGCGCATCAGTCTCTGATTGCCACCAGAATGCCCACGGATTTCATGCTTCCCATCGTGGAGAAGATGGATAAGGTAGGATATCATTCCGTGGAGTGCTGGGGCGGCGCTACCTTTGACGCTTCCCTTCGTTTCCTGAAGGAGGATCCCTGGGACAGGTTGAGAAAGCTGCGCGACGGCTTCAAGAACACGAAGCTGCAGATGCTGTTCCGCGGACAGAATATCTTAGGCTACAGACCTTACGCTGACGATGTGGTGGATGCCTTCGTGCAGAAATCCATCGCCAACGGCATCGATATCATCCGTATCTTCGACTGCCTGAACGACCTGCGCAACCTGCAGGAGGCTGTAAACGCCACCAACCGCATGAAGCAGCAGGAGGGCAGAGGACATGCGCAGATAGCCCTGTCCTATACGCTGGGCGATGCCTACACCCTGGAGTACTGGGCAAGCACTGCCAAGAAGATTGAGGAGATGGGGGCGGATTCCATCTGTATCAAGGACATGGCAGGCCTGCTGGTGCCTTACAAGGCTTCCGAGCTGATCAAGGCCATGAAGGAGAACACCAAGCTGCCCATCCAGCTGCACACGCACTATACTTCCGGCGTGGCCAGCATGACTTACCTTAAGGCAGTAGAGGCAGGCGTGGACGTCATCGATACGGCTATGAGTCCTTTCGCTCTGGGAACCTCCCAGCCCGCCACCGAGGTCATGGTAGAGACCTTCCGCGGCACGCCTTACGACACGGGCTTCGACCAGAACCTGCTGGCGGAGATTGCGGACTACTTCCGTCCTTACCGTGACGAGTGCCTGAAGAGCGGCCTGCTCAATCCCAAGGTCATGGGCGTGGACATCAAGACTTTGCTGTACCAGGTGCCCGGCGGCATGCTCTCCAACATGGTGAGCCAGCTGAAGGAGCAGAACGCGGAAGACAGATATTACGATGTGCTCAGGGAGATTCCCGAGGTCCGCAAAGACCTGGGCGAGCCCCCTCTGGTCACGCCTTCTTCCCAGATCGTGGGCACACAGGCCGTGTTCAACGTACTGATGGGCGAGCGCTACAAGATGGCCACCAAGGAGACCAAGGCAGTGCTGCGCGGCGAGTATGGCCAGACCATTAAGCCCATGAACCAGGAAATCATCGACAAGGTCATCCCCGGCGAGGAGCGGATTACCTGCCGCTATGCGGATATGATTGAGAACGAGATGGATAAGCTGGAAAGCGAGATGAGCGAGTGGAAGCAGCAGGACGAGGACGTGCTCTCCTATGCCCTATTCCCTCAGGTAGCCACCGACTTCTTCAAGTACCGCCAGGCTCAGCAGGACAAGGTGGATATGACCCAGGCGGATACCAAGAATGGAGCGTATCCTGTGTAAAGTTTTCTGATATTTGAAAAGCATAAAGAAAACGACGGAAAGTGCCGATACATGGTAAGCGGCAGGCATACTGTATCGGCGCTTTCTGCCTTTTTATATTTTTTGGAGATTCTATATGTATTCTATCTCATTTGTTAAGACGGAACCGCAATTGAAACAGGTTTTGGATTTTTGCTACGGCATCTTGGGGCAGCATCTTCGGGGTATTTCGCCCTACAGATATGAGGATTGGAAAGAACGGATTGAGAGAGACAGTAAATTACTGGTGTACGCACATGAAGACGGCAATGTGGTATCTGCCGTCCTGGGAAGGCGGGAAAATGCGGAAAGCCTGGTATGTGGCTTTGTGGCCTGTGAAATCGGCCACAGACGGCAGGGCATTACCCAAAAATTGATGGATATATTTGAGGCAGAGGCGGTCCAGGCGGGATTCCGGTATATCACGCTGGGTTCTGAGGAGGACGGCTTCTATGAAAAATGTGGCTTTCACGTAATAAATGAAATGCATGGACAGAAAATCTATCAGAAATTATTACGGAGGGATAGCCCAAATGACATTTTTGTCAAAAAGAGAGATTGTTGATCTGATAGAACAGATAACAAATTGCCAGGATAAAAGTGAGGAAGAAATCGACAGATTGATAGATATATAAACGGCATTTAATTCTTGCCAGTCACATAGCACAGCCGGTCATGCCGTTTATCCGGTTTTTGGCAAGATTTAATTGCTGCAGATATAGATTGGAGCGGGGCGTTCTCGACCCACAGATTTCGGATTATGTCTTCTGGAGCGACATGACAGCGGAAGAGATAGCGGACAAGGCATTGGGGTACAAGCCCATAGAATTGTGAGCCTGTGTCTGTATCATCAGGGACTCCTTGGGGAGGAGACATGGGGCAGGGATTGGAAAGAGAATAATTATTGGAAAGAGAATAATCATAAGTAGAGAATAGATCAGAGGGGAACCGGAAAGGGCACCGACAGGAGAAGTACGGATAAATAAAAGATTTGGATGAGAAGAATCGGAACAGGAGCAAGCGGGCTTTGGGCAGAGTAATCGTCATAGGCGGCGGAGCCGCGGGCATGATGGCTGCTGTGGCGGCGGCAGAAAGCGGCGGCAGCGTATGTCTCATAGAGAAAAATGAAAAACTGGGGAAAAAGCTGTTCATCACCGGCAAGGGGCGCTGCAATGTCACCAATGCCGGGGATATGGAGACGCTTCTGGCCAATGTGTGCACCAACAGCAAGTTCCTGTACAGCGCCTTTTATGGTTACGACAACCGGGAGGTGATGGCGTTCCTGGAGCGGGAGGGCTGTCCGCTGAAGACAGAGCGGGGAGACAGGGTCTTTCCGGTTTCGGATCATTCCTCGGATGTGATCGGGGCCTTTCAGAGGGCGCTGAAGCGGCTTGGGGTGAAGGTGATGCTGAATACGCGGGTCAAGGGCCTGATGCTGGAGGAGGAATCCGAAGGGGAGAGAGCCATTGGAGCGGAAGGGATTGCTGGAAGAAAAAGAGTTGCCGGAGAGGAGAGAGCCGTCAGAGCGGAAGGGACTGCGGGAAGGGAGAGAACTGTCGGAGCCGGGAGAGTCATCGGTGTGGAGCTGGCGGACGGAAGGAAGCTTTTGGCGGACTGCTGCATTGTCTGCACCGGCGGGATTTCCTACCCTTCCACAGGATCCACCGGGGACGGCTACCGCTTCGCGGAGGAGACCGGCCATACGCTGACGCAGCGCCGCCCTTCGCTGGTGCCTTTCAATATCCGGGAGGAATGGTGCGGGCAGCTGATGGGACTGACGCTGAAGAACGTGTCCGTACGGCTGTACTGTCAGGGGATGGAAAAAGGGCATTCCATGGAAAAAGGGCATTCCAGGGAGGTCTATCGGGGCTTCGGGGAGATGCTGTTCACCCATTTCGGCGTCAGCGGCCCGCTGATTCTCTCCGCCAGCAGCTTTATCGGGCAGAAAGGAAAGAAATCCGGGAAAAAGGGGCCGGAGGAAGAGGGAGCAAGGCTTACCATCGACCTAAAGCCCGCCCTGAGCGAGGAGCAGCTGGACAGGCGTCTGCTGCGGGATTTCGAGGAGAACAAGAATAAACGGTTCGGGAACGCGCTGGGAGGGCTTTTCCCCCAGAAGCTGATTCCGGTGATGCGGGACTTGTCGGGCATCCACCCGGACAAGAAGGTCAATGAAATCACCAGGGAGGAGCGCAGGGCTTTTGTGGGCCTGATCAAGAACTTGCCCCTGACGGTGACAGGGCTGCGGGGCTATGAGGAAGCCGTCATCACAAAGGGCGGCGTATCGGTGAAGGATATCAATCCCTCCACCATGGAATCCAAAAAGGTGAAGGGGCTGTATTTTGCCGGGGAAGTGCTGGACCTGGACGCGCTGACGGGAGGCTTCAATCTGCAGATAGCCTGGTCTACAGGGCATCTGGCGGGGAAATGCGCGGGAGCGCCTGCAACTGATAGTTGAGAAGGGAGAACAGGAGAAGAGGACAGATGGGATTTAACGTGGCGGTTGACGGGCCTGCGGGAGCGGGAAAGAGTACCATCGCGAAAGCGGCGGCCAAGGAATTGAATCTGATTTACGTGGACACAGGGGCCATGTACCGGGCCATTGCACTGTTCATGCTGCGGGAGGGGGTGGATTTGTCGGACAGACAGGCAATCATTGAGAAATGTCCCCGGGCCGATGTCACTATACGGTATGAGGACGGCGTACAGGTGGTGTTCCTGAACGGAGAGAATGTGAATGCGTTTCTGCGCACGGAAGAGGTGGGGGAGACAGCGTCTGTCATCAGCCCCATCCCGGAGGTGCGGAAAAATATGGTGGCGCTTCAAAAAGAATTGGCCGCCCACAGCGACTGTATCATGGACGGCAGAGACATCGGCACCTGTGTGCTGCCCGATGCCCGGCTGAAAATCTATCTCACTGCCAGCAGCGAGGTGCGGGCAAAGAGAAGATATGACGAGCTGGCCGCAAAAGGGGTAGAAAGCGATTTTCAGAAAATCAAAGCGGATATTGAAGAGCGCGACTACCGGGACATGCACAGAGAAATCTCGCCGTTGAAAAAGGCGGAAGACGCTGTCATAGTGGATACTTCGGACATGACTGTGGATGAGGTCATAGCCTCCATCCTCAAACTGTGCAGAGACGCACGGCAGAGGTAGGCCGGAGGGATTCTTATATGGAAGTGAAGCTGGCTGAGTGCATGGGATTCTGCTTCGGCGTGAAGCGCGCGGTGGATACCGTGTATGAACAGATAAAAAAAGGGAAAACTATATATACCTACGGCCCTGTCGTGAACAACGAAGAAGTGGTAAAGGAGCTGGCGGAAAAGGGAGTCAGGGTGCTTTGGTCGAAAGAGGAGCTCATGGGGCTTTCCTCGGGCAGCGTCATCATCCGTGCCCATGGCGTACCTGAGGAAATCTACCATATCCTGAAAGAGAGGAATCTGGAGTGTATTGATGCTACCTGTCCGTTCGTAAAAAGAATTCACAATATCGTGGAGAAAGAGAGCGGGGAGGGGCGGCATATCGTCATCGTCGGGAATGCGGGCCATCCGGAAGTGGAGGGTATCATAGGATGGTGCAGAGGCCCTGTCACAGTGCTGAAAGACCTGTCTGAAGCGGAGGATTTTCGGCCTCCGGAAAGGGAAAAACTGTGCGTGGTCTCGCAAACGACATATAACTACAATAAATTTCATAATATAGTTGAAATTTTGGAAAAAAAAGGTTATAATAGTAGTGTTGTGAATACTATCTGTAATGCGACGGAGGAGCGCCAATGCGCGGCGAAAGCCCTTGCAGCGGAGGCTGACGTTATGATTATAATAGGGGGAAAGCATAGCTCCAATACCAGAAAACTCTATGAGATATGCGCGGAGGAATGTACCCACACCTATTTTATACAGACACTGGATGACTTGCATTTAGAACTGCCTAAATCGGTCCGCCTGGTGGGTATCACCGCGGGGGCTTCCACCCCAAATAAATTAATCGAGGAGGTTCAAAGATATGTCAGAATTAACTTTTGAACAAATGCTGGAAGATCCGAATTCTATTAGGACAATACATTCAGGGGAGGTAGTCGAAGGCACAGTTATTGACGTGAAGCCGGAGGAAATCGTCTTGAACATCGGGTACAAGTCGGACGGTATCCTCTCAAAGAACGAGTATACCAATGATTCCGGTGTGGATTTGTCTACAGTTGTGAAGCCCGGCGATACCATGGAAGTGAAGGTGCTGAAGGTAAATGACGGTGAGGGCCAGGTGGTTCTGACTTACAAGCGTCTTGCCGCCGACAGAGGCAACAAGAGAATCGAGGAGGCTTATAACAGCGGCGAAGTGCTCAGGGCGACTGTGGCGCAGGTGTTAGAGGGCGGATTGAGCGTTGTATATGAAGAGGTGAGAGTATTCATCCCTGCCAGCTTGGTGTCCGATACTTATGAGAGGGATCTGGGCAAGTATCTGGGACAGGAGATAGAGTTCGTCATCAGCGAGTACAATCCCAAGAGGAGAAGATATATCGGTGACCGCAGGCAGCTGATTGCGGCCAGGAAAGCCGAGATGCAGAGAGAACTGTTTGAGAGAATCCATGAGGGCGATGTGGTGGAAGGCGTTGTCAAGAACGTCACGGACTTCGGCGCATTTGTTGATTTGGGCGGCGCTGACGGCCTGCTCCACATTTCGGAGATGTCCTGGGGGCGCGTAGAGCATCCCAAGAAGGTCTTCAAGGTAGGCGACAAGCTGACTGTCCTGATTAAAGAGATTAATGGCAGCAAGGTTGCCCTGTCCTTAAAGTTCGAGGATCAGAATCCCTGGAGGGACGCGGCAGACAAGTACGCCATTGGCAATATCGTGACCGGCAAGGTCGCCAGAATGACCGACTTCGGCGCATTCGTTGAACTGGAGCCCGGCGTGGATGCACTGCTCCATGTATCCCAGATTTCCAAGGAGCATGTGGAGAAGCCTGCGGACGTGCTGAGCGTAGGCCAGGAAGTTACGGCGAAAATCGTTGATTTCAACGAAGCCGACAGAAAGATTTCCCTGAGTATCAAGGCGATAGCAGCGTCTGGCGCTGCACAGGCCGATCAGGATGTGGTTCCCGTTGACATCGAAGCGGTAATCACGGCGCAGGCGGAGGAAGATGCCCAGTAAATAAAAGATGGTAACTGCCATGATATTTGATTATGAGTATTTCAAAAGAGAAGTACTGACATTGACAGGAATCAACCTGAGCTGTTACAAGGAAAGCCAGATGAAGCGCCGGATCGACAATCTGATTTCCAAGAACAGGGTAGTGGGCTATGAAAAATATATAGCCTGTCTTAAGACGGACAGGAGAATGTTTGAGGAATTTGTCAACCATATCACTATCAATGTGTCGGAATTTTACAGAGATTCCAATCAATGGAAAGTGATGGAAGAGAAAGCGATTCCCGAACTGATTCAGAGATTCGGCAAGAATCTGAAAGTGTGGAGCGCTGCCTGTTCCACGGGAGATGAGCCTTATTCGCTGGTGATGGCCATGTCCAGGCATCTGCCCCTGAACAATATCAGGATAAATGCTACGGATTTGGACAAACAGGTTATCGAAATAGCGAAGAGGGGGATATATCCCGAGAAGAGCATCGCGGCTGTACCGGCGGATTTGAAGCGGAGATTTTTCAGACAGACAGGCACCGAGTACAAGATTTCGGATGAAATCAAGTCAAGAGTGGAGTTCAGGGAGCATAATCTTTTGAAAGATGCTTATCCCACTGGCTGCCATTTGATTGTGTGCCGCAATGTGTTGATATATTTTACCGAGGAGGTCAAGAATCAGATATTCCAAAAGTATCACAGTTCTCTGGTGACAGGGGGCCTGTTGTTCATCGGTGCTTCGGAGCAGATTATCAACCATAAAGAGATTGGCTTTTTCAGAAAAAGTGCCTTCTTTTATCAGAAAGCATAATTGATTACAACTAGAGGGAAACGGCGGCAAGAGAAGAAATTTTCTTGCTGCCGTTTCTCATTTCAACATTTGTATCTGACTGAAAGCAAAGAATCAATAGCTGGAGGCTATCATGTTCAGCACATGGCTGGCATAGGTGGAGAATGCCTGCCGGTCCTTTTTCAGCTCGTCCGTCAGCTCAAAGAAGAGTTCCCGGCTCTTGTAATCGCGCTTGAAAAAGGGTGAGAACACGAAATCCCACTGGGGCAGATAACTGGACACCTTGCGGGTGTAGCAGCTGGCGGCAGAGGCGGGCAACCGGTATGCCTTATCCACGAAGCCGGCCACGGACTTGTGGAGCGCCACGTCCTCCGTGGGGAGATAGTAGTAATCGTGGTAATTGGAATAGAAGTACTTCAGTTCCTCCTCAAAGATGGGAATCTTCAGGGAGCAGTCCGCACCGTCCCCTCTGAAATAACAGCTGTTGGCGTTCGCGGAAACCGGTTTCGGCAAGGGAGTGCCCAGCTGGAACAGGATGAGCAGTTCCTTGCGCCTGTTTCCGTTTGAATCTTTGTAGGAGTTGGCCTGTACCCGTTTAGCTTTCAGCGGCTGGTTGAACAGGTCGTAATAGGAAAGTATGTTCAGGGTCTCCAGCATTCCTTTCAAATCGTCCGCGTTGTGCAGGAGCAGCGCGTTCTCGGAGTATTCTGAGGGGTTCTTGATATAGTCGTGGTAAATGCCGATTAGTTCACCGCCGGAGAATACATCCCTTCGCTCCACTTCCAGAAACTGCTCCAGAGTTCTCTGCTTGCAGTTGGGGAGTTTCAGGAAATATTTGTAGGGGGCTATTCTGCGGTAGATGTCGATGCCCTGGAAGTTATCGAAATGGTAAGGCAGAGAGTGCTGCGCACATTTCTGCGTGATGAAAGGCAGATCGAAGTTGTTGCCGTTAAAATGGATCAGATAGCGGTAGGGCCTGGCGAAAGCGAAGAAAGCTTCCAGGATCTCCAGCTCCTGCTCGTAGGACTGTGCCATCCACTGTATGGTGTTCCATTTCCCATCTGAAAAATAGGCACATCCGATCAGGTACAGATAGGAGGATTTGGCGGTGAAGCCTGTGGTCTCAATGTCGAGAAATAGGACACGCTCCAAGGGCGCGATCCTGTCCAGCGGATAAGTTATCGAAAAGTTCTCCAATGTTTCCTCAGATATTCTCATGACAGCCTCCGTTTCGGTTTACATTTACAGTGTTAACTTAGAACTTCTTAGTCATGGTGCTTTGCTGACTTAGGAGTTCTTTACACAGTGTGTAACTTAGAAGTTCTTAGTCAGCGTACTTTGCTGACTTAGGAGTTCTTTACACAGTGTGTAACTTAGAAGTTCTTAGTCAGCGTACTTTGCTGACTTAGAACTTCTTTACACACTATGATAACACATTTTTAAAATTTCCAGTAGTATTTTCCGAAAAAAAATAGTATATTTAAAGTATCTGTGAAGAGCAGGCAAAGACTTTGAGAAAGGACTTAAGATAACATGGCAAAGTTGACATTTGTGGGGGGCATACACCCCTATGATGGAAAGGATTTGTCCAAGGACAAGCCGATTGCGGACATCCTGCCGGGCGGCGAGCTGGTATATCCCCTGTCCCAGCACATCGGAGCGCCGGCCAAGCCCGTGGTGGCAAAGGGGGACAGAGTGCTGGCGGGACAGAAAATCGCCGAGAGCGGCGGATTCGTCTCGGCGCCCATCTACGCGTCCGTGTCCGGCACGGTGAAGGCTATCGAGGTCAGGCGGGTGGTCACCGGCGACATGGTCATGAGCATCGTGGTGGAGAATGACGGACAGTACGAGGACGTGGGCTTTGAACCCAGGGAGAGCGCGGAGAAACTGTCCAGAGAGGAGATCATCGGCATCATAAGGGAAGCCGGAATCGTAGGCATGGGAGGAGCGGGGTTCCCCACCCATGTAAAGCTGTCTCCCAAAGAGCCGGAAAAGATTGATTTTGTGATTGCGAACTGCGCGGAGTGCGAGCCCTATCTGACCTCGGACTACCGCAGGATGCTGGAGGAGCCGGAGAAGCTGGTGGGAGGGCTTCGAATCATCCTGCAGCTGTTCCCGGGTGCGTCAGGCATCCTGGCGGTGGAGGACAACAAGCCGGACTGCATCACGAAGCTGAGATCCCTGGTCAGGGACGACCCGAAAATCTGCGTCAAGGCCTTAAAGACAAAATATCCTCAGGGCGGTGAGCGGCAGCTGATTTACGCCACCACCGGCAGAAAGATAAATTCCACCATGCTCCCGGCGGATGTGGGATGCGTGGTGAACAATGTGGACACCGTGGTGGCGGTCTGGCGGGCGGTGATGGAGGGGAGGCCCCTGATAGAGCGCATCGTCACGGTTACGGGGGATGCCGTCGCAAGTCCTCAGAATTTCCGGGTGCGGATAGGCACCAGCTACGGCGAGGTGCTGGAGGCAGCTGGCGGATTTAAAGGTAAGCCGGAGAAAGTCATCTGCGGAGGCCCTATGATGGGATTTGGTATGTTTGATTTGAATGTGCCCACTACCAAAACCTCCACGGCGCTGCTGGCGCTGTCGAAAGACGATGTGTCGGCTATGGAGCCGGGGCCCTGCATCAACTGCGGGCGCTGCGTGGAGGTCTGCCCGGGGAGGGTTATCCCCAGCAGGCTGGCGGACTATGCGGAGCGCTTCGACGAGGAGGCGTTCCTGGAGAACCATGGCATGGAATGCTGCGAGTGCGGCTGCTGCAGCTTCATCTGTCCGGCGAAGAGGCCTCTGACCCAGCAGATCAAGTCCATGCGCAAGATACAGCTGGCCAAAAAGAAAAAATAAATGAAATCGATAGAAACCATAGAAGAAAAGCATTCTAGGAGAAAAAGACATGAGCGAATTGTTCAAAGTATCATCTAATCCTCATATTCGTTCCAGAGTGGCCACCAACGGGCTGATGATGGCAGTCATCATAGCGCTGATGCCGGCCACAGGATTTGGGATTTATAATTTCGGCCCAAGGGCGCTGGCGGTCATCACGGTGACCATCGCCAGCACGATTCTGACGGAATATTTCTTTGGGCTTTATAAAAAGAAACTGACGATTACGGATTTGTCCGCGGTGGTGACAGGGCTGCTGCTGGCGCTGAACCTGCCGGTGAACATCCCGCTGTGGATGGCGGCGCTGGGCGGCGTCTTCGCCATCCTTGTGGTGAAGATGCTCTTCGGAGGCCTGGGACAGAATTTCATGAATCCGGCGCTGGCGGCAAGGTGCTTTATGCTGATATCTTTCCCCACAGCCATGACAGCCTTTGAATGCGATGCCTACACGGGCGCTACGCCCCTGGCGGCGCTGAAAGCGGGAGAGGCCGTGGACGTGCTGGACATGGTGATAGGGCGCACTTCCGGCACCATCGGCGAGACTTCCGTGATTGCCATTTTGACAGGGGCCTGCATATTGATTTTGACCGGGGTCATCGACTTGCGGATTCCCGGCAGCTACATAGTGACTTTTGTTCTTTTTGCGGGCATTTTCGGCGGACATGGATTCCATCCGGCCTACCTTGCGGCGCAGCTGTCCGGCGGCGGCCTGATGCTGGGCGCGTTCTTCATGGCCACTGATTATGTGACCAGGCCGATTACGATAAAGGGACAATATGTATACGGAATTCTGCTCGGACTGCTGACGGGAATCTTCCGTATCTTCGGGCCCGGCGCGGAGGGCGTCTCCTATGCCATCATTCTGGGCAATCTTCTGGTGCCGCTGATTGAGAAGTATACGAAGCCCACTGCTTTCGGATACCAGAAAGGAGGGAAGCGCCGTGAAAAATAAAAGTGATTTCAGCGTGATGCTGAAAGAGGCAGGAATCCTTTTTGCCATTACCCTGATTGCGGGCCTGGTCTTAGGCGTGGTCAATGAACTGACCAAGGACCGCATACGCATCCAGCAGGAGAAAGCGGTGCAGGAGGCCTGTGCGGCGGTATTCCAGGAGGCTGCGTCCTTTGAAGAGACGGAATATGAGCCGGACGAGGCGCTGGCGCAGGAACTTGGGAGCACCGGCGTGAAAATCGGCAGCGTTTATCAGGCCCTTGGCAGCGATGGAAATCAGCTGGGGGTGGTGGTGGAGTCCGTCTCCACTGAAGGATACGGCGGCAATATCGTGCTGTACCTGGGCGTGACCAACGAGGGGATGCTGAATGACATCTCCATCCTGGAGATATCGGAGACGCCGGGGCTGGGAATGCTGGCGCCGGAGGAGCTGGTGCCCCAGTTCCATGAAAAGAATGTGGACAGCTTTGCGTACACCAAGACAGGCGCTGCCGCCGAGAATGAAATCGACGCGATTTCCGGCGCCACCATAACCACCAGAGCGGTCACCAATGCGGTGAACGGCGGCCTGAAAGCGGCGCAGGAGTTGACGGAGGGAGGTGCCTCGAATGAATAAAGCGGGAGAAAGGCTTTTCAACGGCCTGGTAAAAGAAAATCCCACCTTTGTGCTGATGCTGGGCATGTGCCCCACATTGGCTGTGACTACATCGGCCATGAACGGCCTTGGCATGGGCCTTACTACTATGGTAGTACTGGCTCTGAGCAACCTGATCATATCCCTGCTGCGGAATATTATCCCCAACCGGGTGCGCATTCCGGCGTTCATCGTCATAATCGCATCTTTCGTCACGGCGGTGCAGCTGCTCTTAGAGGCTTTTATCCCGGCGCTGAACAAGTCGCTGGGCGTGTATATTCCTTTGATCGTGGTAAACTGTATCATCCTTGGGCGTGCGGAGAGCTACGCCTACTCCAACCCCGTGATTCCGTCTCTGTTTGACGGTATCGGCATGGGGCTGGGATTCACCTTTGCCCTGACCTGCATCGGCGCGGTGAGGGAGCTTCTGGGGGCCGGCGAGCTGTTCGGCCTGGAGCTGATGCCGGATTCCTTTGTACCTATCCGTATCTTCGGTCAGGCGCCGGGGGCGTTCTTCGTGCTGGCGGCGCTGGTGGCCCTGCAGAACTATATCAAGAATGTCCGGAAAAAGGCCGGGAAGAGCTATGAAAAGATTGGTTCCGGGTGCAGCGAGGATTGTATGAACTGTTCGGAAAAAGGCTGCACGAAGCGCTTCTACGACGAGAACAGGGCGCAGAAAGCCACGAATACGGATAAGGAGGACAGATAAATGGGAATGGAGAATGTAAAAGAGCTGCTTGTCATTTTGATTGGATCCTCTTTGGTGAGCAATGTGGTTCTCAGCCAGTTTTTGGGGCTGTGCCCTTTCCTGGGCGTGTCCCGCAAGACCAACACGGCGGCGGGCATGGGAGCGGCGGTCATCTTCGTCATCACCCTTGCCAGCGCGGTGGCGGGCGTAATCTACCGCGCCGTGCTGGTCAGGTTCCATGTGGAGTATCTGGAGACGATTGTATTCATTCTGGTAATTGCCGCGCTGGTGCAGTTCGTGGAGATGTTCCTGCGCAAGGCCATGCCGGCGCTCTACGAGGCCCTGGGCGTGTATCTGCCCCTGATTACAACGAACTGCGCCGTGCTGGGCGTGGCGATTACCAACGTGCAGAAAGAGTACGGCATCCTGGCCGGTATCGTGAACGGATTTGCCACGGCGGTGGGCTTCACCATTGCCATCGTGATTCTGGCCGGAATCCGCGAGAAGCTGGAGTACAACGATATTCCCGAATCTTTCAGGGGCATGCCTGTGGTGCTGCTGACGGCAGGACTGATGGCGATTGCTTTCTGCGGATTTTCAGGCTTATTGTAGGCATCAGTCCTCTGCCGCACCCGGGGGCAGGATGGACGGATGCGGAATTGGATGATACTACATAACGCCAGTTGGCTAAAAGTATATGACTGGCGTTATGCAGTCGGGTTACTCGGAAATTTAAACTGTTAAACAGTATAAAATAAGGAGATAGACCATGAGCATAACTGGAGTATTGACTGCCACCGCCGTAGTGGGCGTGGTAGGAATCTTCGTAGGACTCTTTTTGGGAGTCGCGGGTATCAAGTTCAGAGTAGAAGTTGACGAGAAAGAGGAGGCGGTGCTGGCCGCGCTGCCGGGCAACAACTGCGGCGGCTGCGGCTACGCGGGCTGCAGCGGCCTGGCCTCCGCCATAGCGAAAGGGGAGGCCCCTGTGAACGCCTGTCCCGTAGGCGGAGCCCCGGTGGGAGAGAAGATTGCGGCCATCATGGGAGTGGAAGCGGGCGCCTCGGAGAGAAAGACGGCGTTCGTGGCCTGCATGGGAGACTGTGAGAAAGCGAAGCAGGACTATGACTATTACGGTGCCCAGGACTGCCGGATGGCGGGCTTCGTGCCAGGCGGCGGGCCGAAAGCCTGCAACAGCGGCTGCCTTGGCTTCGGCTCCTGCGTAAAGGCCTGCCCGTTTGACGCCATTCATGTAGTAAACGGCGTGGCAGTGGTGGACAAAGAGGCCTGCAAGGCCTGTGGGAAGTGCGTGGAGGCCTGTCCCAAGCATCTGATTTCTCTGGTTCCCTATGACGCGAAATACGCAGTGGCCTGCAGCTCCTCGGACAAGGGGCCCGTGACCATGAAAGTCTGTCAGGCGGGCTGCATCGGCTGCGGACTCTGCGCCAGGAACTGTCCTGCCCAGGCTGTGGAGGTAAAGGACTTCCATGCCGCCATCGATCAGGAGAAATGTACGGGCTGCGGAACCTGTGTGGAGAAGTGCCCGAAGAAATGTATCATAGCGAGACGGTAGAACGTATGATATTGATTTGTTTTCAGAAAGGAGGCGAGGCCAGTGAAGATGCCGGAAGATTTTGACGATCATTCCAGTCTGGCTCCTACGGTGGTCATGTCCATACTGGCGGTGACGCTGTTCGTGGCGCTGATTCTGGTGATGGTATTGTTTTTGAATCATAAGCCGAAGAGCACCCAGACCGCAAAGGGCTCACAGCAGGCGGATTCCGCCCAGGCCATACAGGAGGCCGCGTCCCCTGTCATTTTATATCCGGAGACAGACGAGCTGGTGAGCGGAAGTGGGCTGCACCCGGATGACTTCGATTTCTGGGATATGTATCCCGAGGAGACAGCGACGCCTGAACCTACGGAGGAGCCTGAGGAGACGGCTGCTCCGGAGGACGACCCGTCCACGGACGGAAAGCATACGCTGGTACAGTACGCGGACGGAAAGGAGGAGTGGGTCCTGATCAGTCCTTATCTGCCCAAGCATGAATATGACTTTACGAAGCTGGTCTGCCAGTCGGATCTGATGAAATATTATGAGAACGGCAAACAGGTCTCCTATGTGGGAGTGGATATCTCGAAATTTCAGGATTATGTGGATTTCGTGAAGGTGAAAAAGGCCGGAATCGATTTTGTCATGATTCGTCTGGGCGCAAGGGGCTATGGAACAGGACAGCTGATTCTGGACGAATATTTTCATGACAATATCAAGCGGGCCACGGACGCGGGGCTGGCTGTTGGCGTCTACTTTTACTCTCAGGCCATCTCCGAGGCGGAGGCCGTAGAGGAGGCGAATATGGTCATCGAGAACCTGAGGGATTACGCGATCAGCTACCCGGTGGCCTTTGACATGGAACTGGTGGACAATGACGCAGCCAGAACGGAAATCCTGACCCGGGATGAGAAGACCACCATCGCCAAGACTTTCATGGACACGATTACCGCCGCGGGCTATAAGACGCTGCTGTACGGCAACAAGGAGTGGCTGATCAAGGAGATTGACATGTCCAAGCTGACGGCGTACGACGTGTGGCTCTCCCAGGCGGCTGACATCCCGGATTATCCCTATAAGTTCTCCATGTGGCAGTACAGCTATGAGGGCTTTGTGGACGGTATTACGGGATATGTGGATATGAATATCAGCTTTGTCAATTATTCGGAGAAGTAGCCTTTTATGTAAGGATTACCCGGATTTTTCCCAATATTCGCAAGATTTTGCCGGACAACAGATCTATTTTGAAAAGTTGTCTCATATATTGATATATCGGACAGGCATTTTTGAGACGAAGCAGGGAACCAGATGGTTCCTGAGATGGGAAAGGACTTGAGGGTATGTATAAGAAAGCGTTGAGTCTGCTGGTGGCGGGAAGCTTCCTGTTCATGGCCAGCTTCCTGTGCGTAAAGAGCATGGACAGAATACGGCTGGATTCCGAGCCGGTGATGATGCTGAAGCTGGAACTGGCTGAGCTGGAGGAAAAGGCGAAAGCCATGGAAGAGCGGGCTGCCACGGATGCGAAACAGGATCCGGGGAATCCGGAGAAAGGCCTTGGAATCGTTGATGTGGCGGTGTCCGGACAACGGGTGGTGGACTATGGTGTGATAGAACATACACTGGTCTACGATTTACCGGACGAGGAGCTGGACGCGCTGCTCAGAATCGTGGAGGCGGAGGCGGGAAACGAGGACGAGGATGGAAAGCTGCTGGTGGCCAATGTGGTGCTGAACCGGATGAACGCGGATATATTCCCGGATACAGTGACCGGGGTGGTGCTGCAGAAGGAGAAAGGGGTATCGCAGTTTTCTCCGGTGGCGAACGGCAGCTATTACCGGGTGAAAGTCAGCGAGGAGACGGTCAGCGCCGTGGGACGCGCACTGATGGGAGAGGACATTTCCCAGGGGGCGCTGTATTTCGTGGCGCGGAAGTATGCGGACAGCAGCAAGCTGAAATGGTTTGACGAGAAGCTGACTTATCTGTTCGTACATGGGGGACATGAATTTTTTAAGTAGAAATTATGAACAGGAATGTGTGGGGACAGCCGCGGCAGATATTTGATGCGGCTGTCCCAAATTTTATGCAGATAAGGCTGGAAATGCACAGCAAAAAATGCTATATTAGGTTAGGAAGAGACAAGGATTCAGAAGAAGAGGAAAGGATAAAACAGGTAGCATACATGGAAGTATTATATAACAGCACAAGAACCGGAGGCATCTCGCTAAAGGCCTCCCGGGCGATTCTGAAAGGCCTTTCAGAGGACGGAGGGCTCTTTGTGCCGGACCATATCCCGTCCCTGGACAAAAGTCTGAAAGAACTGGCTCAGATGGACTACAGGCAGACAGCCTATGAAGTGATGAAGCTTTATCTGACGGATTTTACGGAGGAGGAGCTGAAAGACTGCATCGAGCGGGCTTATGACGCGAAATTTGATACGGAGGAAATCGTGCCTCTGAAAAAAGCGGGGGAGGCATACTATCTGGAGCTGTTCCACGGCCCCACCATCGCTTTCAAGGATATGGCGTTGTCCATCCTGCCCCATCTGATGATTACAGCGGCCCGCAAGAATGACGTGAAAAATGAGATTGTCATCCTGACCGCCACTTCCGGCGACACCGGCAAGGCGGCATTGGCCGGCTTTGCGGGCGTGGAGGGGACGAGGATTGTAGTGTTCTATCCAAAGGACGGCGTCAGCGTCATCCAGGAGAAGCAGATGGTGACCCAGAAAGGGGACAACACGCTGGTAGTGGGCATCCGCGGCAACTTTGACGACGCCCAGAGCGGTGTGAAGCAGATTTTCGCGGACAGGGAACTGGCTCAGGAGATGGCGGAGAAAGGGTTCCAGTTCTCCTCGGCGAACTCCATCAATATCGGCAGACTGGTACCCCAGATCTGTTATTACGTTTATGCCTATGGAAAGCTTCTCCGGGACGGTGAAATCGCGGAGGGCGAGACCGTCAATGTGGCAGTGCCTACCGGCAATTTCGGCAATATCCTTGCGGCGTTCTATGCAAAGAACATGGGACTGCCCATCGGGAAGCTGATCTGCGCCTCCAACGAAAACAAAGTGCTCTACGATTTCTTCCGGACAGGGGCCTATGACAGGAACAGGGAGTTCCGGTTGACCACTTCGCCCTCCATGGACATCCTGATTTCCAGCAATCTGGAGCGGCTGATCTACCGCGCCGCCGGGAATGACGCGGACAGGAACCGCGAACTGATGGCGGCGCTTGGGGGCCAGGGAAGATATGAAGTCACGGAGGAGATGAAAGAGGCGCTTTCCGACTTTTACGGGAATTATGCCACAGAGGAGGAAACGGCGGCAGAAATCCGCAGGCTTTACGAAGATTACGGATACGTAATCGATACCCATACGGCCGTGGCCTCCGCAGTGTACGGGAAATACGCCCAGGAGACGGGAGACAAGGCGAAGACAGTCATTGCGTCCACCGCCAGCCCCTATAAGTTCACCAGGAGCGTCATGGATGCCCTGGGCACTGCCACAGGCCGGGGAGATGAGGCAAAGGAGGACTTCGCGTTGGCGGATGAGCTTTCCGCGCTGTCCGGCGTGAAAGTGCCCCGGGCTGTGGAGGAAATCCGCACTGCGGCGGTGCTCCATAAAAAGGTGTGCGAGGCCTGGCAGATGAAGGACGCGGTGAAGGAGTTCCTGGGGATTTATACTGCTTAACAGATAAATTTTCCCAGTAATCTGACTACATAACGCCAGCCCGATACGTTTAACCAGTGCAGTACGGTAAATTCCGGCGTTATGTAGGATAGCCGGAGGTCAGGAGGAAATGGTGAAGAAAAGGTGCCTGTTTTTAGGCTGTGCGCTTCTGCTTGGCCTGACGGTCCCCGGCCAGTCCGCTTTGGCGCAGGATCGGCATGGACAGGAGCGGACGGAAGTGGAAAATCTGCTCAGAGAATATTATGAGGCGTGCTCGGAGGGGGACTGGGAGCGGGCCGGGACTCTGATTGCCATGGAAAACCCTTATGCGGAAAAGACATTGGGGAAATGGGCAAAGGAATGCGGCCTGGAGCGGTATGATATCATCCGGACGGACGCTTATCATCTTGAGACAGGCGACTGCTGGCTGGTCTGGGTGGAATACGATTTGGTCGTGGAAGACATGGAGGCCGCCATACCGGGGGCCACGACCTATGTGCTCTGCAAGGGAAAAAACGGATGGGAGGATTGCACCGGCTCGGAATCCGCGGCTCTGGAGGATGAGGTCACGCAGGTCGCCTGGACGGATGAGTACATGGGCAGGATGGTGGACGTGGAGGGACGGTATCTTGAAGTTCTTGAAAACCATCCTGAACTGGCGGAATGGGCCGATGCGCTGGCGGATTTGCTGAAACGCCGCAGGATGGAAGAGGCGGAGCAGGGAGAGGCTGACCCACCGGAGCGCTATATCGTGCAGGGAGGAGACTGTCTGTGGGACATTGCCGAAGAGAAGCTTGGCAGGGGAGCGGACTGGATAATTCTCTATGAGGAAAACAGGGATGTCATAGGGGACGATCCGAATCTGATTCTGACAGGGACAGAACTGCGGATTACATATCAATAATACAGAGGCTAATTTTGGAGGAATGAAATGACAATAGAAGAAATGCTGGGTAAAGTAGACCATACACAGCTGAAAGCTTTCGCTACATGGGAGGATATCCGCAGACTCTGCGACGAGGCCATTGCCTGTCATACGGCCAGCGTATGCGTCCCGCCGTCTTATGTGAAGCGGATTCACGATACTTACGGAGAGAGGATAAACATCTGCACAGTGGTGGGGTTCCCGCTGGGCTACAGCGCCACGGAGGCCAAGCTGGCCGAGGTGCGGCAGGCGCTTTCGGAGGGCTGCAATGAAATCGACATGGTGGTCAATATCGGGGATGTGAAGAATGGAGATTTCGACAAGGTAGAGACGGAAATCCGCACTCTGAAGGAAGCCTGCGGGGAGCATGTCCTGAAGGTCATCATAGAGACCTGCTACCTTACGGAAGAAGAGAAGATTGCCATGTGCAGGGCCGTCACAGGCGCGGGGGCGGACTACATCAAGACATCCACTGGCTTCGGCACAGGCGGGGCCACCAGAGAGGACGTGGAGCTTTTCCGAAAACATATCGGGCCGGATGTAAAAATCAAGGCCGCAGGAGGCGTGTCCACTTTGGCGGATCTGGAGATGTTCATCAATCTGGGGTGTGACAGAATCGGCACCTCCAGGGCGGTTGGACTGTGCAGGGGGCAGGCTGTAGAAGGATATTGATAAAATTTCAATAGATAATCATGGATACAGGAGGATGGAAAAATGGAGAATCAAGTGATTCAGAATCGTTTGCAGGCGCTCAGAGAAGCGATGAGGGCCGCGGGCATCGATTATTATATGATACCCACGGCGGACTTCCACAATTCTGAGTATGTGAGCGATTACTTTAAGGTGAGGGAGTATTTCTGTAATTTTTCAGGATCCAACGGCACCCTGGTGATATGGCAGGAGGGCGCGGGCCTGTGGACGGACGGCAGATACTTTATCCAGGCGGAGAAGGAGCTGGAGGGTACCTCGGTCACCCTGTACCGCATGCGGGAGGAGGGCGTTCCGACAATCACGGAATTCCTGGAGCAGAATATGAAGCAGGGCCAGACCCTGGGCTTTGACGGCAGGGTGATTCCTGCCCAGTCCGGAAAAGAGTATGAGAAAAAATTCGCCGACAAGCAGATTTCCATCGTATATGACAAGGATCTGGCAGAGGGGATCTGGACGGACAGACCGGCGTTCCCGGCGGGGAAGGTGACCGTGCTGGACGAGCAGATCGCCGGAAAGAGTTTTGAAGAGAAGCGGGGCCAGGTCCTGGAGAAGCTGGAGAAAGAGGGCGCGGACGCATTCCTCCTGACAAAGCTGGACGATCTGATGTGGCTCTTCAATATCAGGGGCTGCGACGTGGAGTGCAATCCCGTGGCCATGTCCTACGGATATCTGACGAAAGACCGCACAGTCCTGTTCATCCGGAAGAGCGCGCTGGACGAGGGGGTCACCGCTTATCTGGCCGCCAAGGGCATAGAGGTGGAAGAATACGGGGATGTAGTGGAATATCTGAAGGCCCTTTCCGGGGAGGGGAAGGTTCTGGTGGACGAGCGCCACTGCAGTTATGGCCTGTACAAGACGGTGGCGGAAAAGCAGACTCTGGTAGAGAAAAAGAACCCCACAGAGCTCCTGAAGGCCATCAAGAATCCCGTAGAGCTGGCCAATATGGAGAAGATGTACTTAAAGGACAGCCTGGCCCTGACGAAGTTCATCCACTGGCTGAAGAAGAACATCGGGAAGACGGAGATTACCGAGATTACGGCGGCGGACAAGCTGGAGGAATTCCGCAGGGAGATACCGGAATTCCTGGGGCTGTCCTTCCCCACCATCGGCGGCTATAAAGCCAACGCGGCCATGATGCATTACGAGGCCACACCGGAGAGCCACGCGGTGCTTGCGCCGGAGGGGCTGTTCCTGGTGGATTCCGGCGGGCAGTATCTGGGCGCTACCACGGACGTGACCAGGACGATCGTGCTGGGACCCGTTTCCGATGAAATCAAGAGGCATTACACGGCAGTGGCGGCGGGCATGCTGCAGATGACCAATGCCAGATGGCTCCACGGATGCACGGGGCGGAATCTGGACATCCTGGCAAGGCAGCCCGTCTGGAATATGGGGTTGGACTATAAATGCGGCACCGGGCACGGCGTGGGCTATATCCTGAACGTACATGAGGGCCCCCAGGGGCTGTCCTGGCAGTATGTGGAGGGACGTCCGGAGGCTGTGATCGAGGAAGGCATGGATGTCACCAATGAGCCGGGCATCTATGTGGAGGGCAGCCACGGCATCAGGATTGAGAACGTGATGGTGGCGAAGAACGACGTGAAGAACGAGTACGGCCAGTTCATGCACTTCGAGACCCTGACCTGGGTGCCGATCGACATGGAGGCCATCGACGAGAAGTATATGACCGAGACCCAGAGGGCTTTCCTGTACAAGTACCAGAGGGAAGTGTACGAGAAGCTGTCTCCTTACCTGGACGATGAGGAGAAGGCATGGCTGCTGAAGGAGACCCGGGCGGACGGGACGGTCATTTTGAAGAACTAGGCTGAGGGCGGAAGCCCTGGCGGGACTGGTTTATTAAATCGTTATAAAATCTGTTATCGGTTTCTTGACTTTTGGAAACAGTTTTGAGATAATGAATCCGATAGGGTGATTTGCCTCCGGGAGCCGGAGGGGAATCGCCCATAAGGAAACCGATCACCTCCCGGCACTTCCGGCGGGAGAGTAGGAAATACAATTTCAAGGAGGACGATACCAATGTCAACAAAAGCGTATTACCCCATTTCTGAGATCGGGGCAGGCAAGCCCGGTTTCAGCAAGACACGTTCCATCATCGAGGGCGCTTTCTACGGCAACAACGTAGTAAAGGTGAACACCCTGAAGGAAGCATATGAGATGGCCAAGAATTCTCCCGGAACCATCGTTACCGATATGCCGGTTTACCGTGCGGAAGAAATCGGCCTGGAGAGAGACGCGAAAGTTCTGCTGTTCAATGACGGCGCAGTGACCGGACGTTATGCTCAGGCGCGCCGCATCAAGGGCGAGCCCGGCGTGGACGAAGGGAAGCTTGACAAGGTGGTCATGGACGCTATCTACAAGACCCGCTTTAAGACTCTGTACCATGCGGAGTGCTATATCGGCCTGGATCCCGAGTTCATGGCAAAGGCTCATCTGCTGATTCCCGAAGGAGAGGAGAACCTCCTGTACAACTGGATGCTGAACTTCCAGTACATGTCCGACAAGTATGTGGCTATGTACAAGGAGTCCCAGCCCATCGGCGGCGGCAAGGAGCCGGATATCTATATCTTCTCCGATCCCCAGTGGGCACCTACCCCCAGCCCCGACGTGGACTACAGCTGCTTGAGCGACGACCTGACCCTGTGCTACTTCGACACCAACCAGAACTGTGCCGCTATCCTGGGCATGAAGTACTTCGGCGAGCACAAGAAGGGCACATTGACCATGGCCTGGGCCCTGGCCAACAGGAACGGCTACGCTTCCTGCCACGGCGGACAGAAGGAGTATCTGCTGGCTGACGGCAGCAAGTTCGTTGCTTCCGTATACGGCCTGTCAGGATCCGGCAAGTCCACCCTGACCCATGCGAAGCACGGCGGCAAGTACGAGATTAAGGTGCTGCATGACGATGCTTTCATCATCAACACCGACACCTGCTCTTCCGTAGCCCTGGAGCCTACCTACTTCGACAAGACGGCCGATTATCCCACAGGCTGCCCTGACAACACCTTCCTGCTCACCGCCCAGAACTGCTCCGCTACCCTGGACGAGGACGGCAAGGTGCAGCTGGTCACCGAGGACATTAGGAACGGCAACGGCCGCGCCATCAAGTCCAAGCTGTGGAGCCCTAACCGCGTGGACAAGATTGACGCTCCCGTGAACGCGATTTTCTGGATTATGAAGGATCCCACCATCCCGCCTGTAGTGAAGCTGAAGGGCGCCGCGCTGGCATCCGTCATGGGCGCTACCCTGGCTACCAAGACATCCACCGCAGAGCGCGTGGCAGCAGGTACCGATATGAACGCGCTTCGTATCGTTCCTTACGCTAACCCGTTCAGGACCTATCCTCTGGTAAATGACTATGAGAAGTTCAAGAAGCTGGTTGCCGAGAAGAACGTTGACTGCTACATCATCAACACCGGCGACTTCATGGGCAAGAAGGTAAAGCCTGCAGATACCCTTGGCATCCTGGAGACCATCGTGGAGAAGAAAGCAACCTTCAGGCAGTGGGGACCTTTCGAGGACATCGAGATCATGGATTGGGAAGGCTTTGCGCCTGACCTTAAGGACGGCGACTATATAAAGGCTCTGCAGAACGCGATGCAGAACCGTGTGGACGCTGTGGAAGGCTTCGCTACCAAGAAGGAAGGCTACGACAAGCTGCCTGAGGAGGCTCTAGAGGCCCTTAAGAAGATTGTGAACGAGGCTGCAAGCTTATAAGAATGTGAAGTGTATTAAAAGTATTGTACGGGGCGGTGGGCTTTTGCCTGCCGTCCTTTTTGTGCTTTTGTCGAAGGTTGGTGAATCTGCAATTAATTTTCAAGATTTTGGCAAAAGTTTTAGTTGTATTTCACAGAGGTTTTTGTTATAATACCTTTTAGATAACAGAATCTGCTTTGGGTTTTATCATAGCACTTGGATAATGGAATCTGTATTAGATTCTTTGATGGGAACTTGCCTGAGATGTGCGATAACTTCTGTTTATTTTGAACCTACATTACTTTAAACGGGATTCCTATATTGCCGAGTGGCTGTCAAGCCCTCACTGTCTGGATTTTCCAGGGAGGATTGGAAGGGAAGGCAAAAGCTCTGGTTGCGGTTACCCACCTAGCATTGCTAGGAGTCAGAGAGCAGGAGGCGGCATTTTGGGCATCCGTTACAGAAGAAGAGGGCAGTCCTTCGCGGGGCTGCTCTTTTGAGTGCCTGAGTTACGATACAAAAAATTGCGGAGACGTTTGGGAGGGAATTTGGACAGAGACAGACAGAACTGGAACAGATCACAGAGGCTGCAGCTGAAAGCCATGATCTGCCTGCTGGGCTTTTTGCTGTTGGTGTTATTGCTGGTTGGCAGATTGGTGACGATGCTGTTGCATGGAGGGGGAGAAGAAAAGGAGACGGAACCTGCGCCCATGCCCCATGTACCCGTAGTGCAGACATTTGCGAATGTGTGGATCATGGAGGCAGACGAAGAGGGAATCCTGGTTTTCAGGGACGGCGTCTCCGAGAGCTATCCATGGGGGACAGAGGAAGACGGCGGGGCGATGCGGCCCGATTTGTCCCTGCGGGAGCAGGTGGCGGATGTGGTGCTGACGGACGGCGCGGTGACCTCGGTGAGCGCCAAGAGGGAGAAAATCAACGGAAAAGTGCTAAGCGCGGATGACGGCTGGATAGAGGTAGAGGGCTACGGCAGGCTGCCTCTGGCAGAGGATTACAAGGGCTATCGACTGTTCGACAGTCTGGAGATGTGTACGGCGAGTGATTTGTATTTCGGCTATGATTATACGGATTTCTGTGTGGAAGAGGGAGAGATCTGCGGCATTCTCATGGTGAAGGAGGAGGTCATGGAGTACATACGGGTCCTTCTGGAAAATGCTGACTATCAGGGCATTTTCCACGAGGAACCGGCAATTACCTGCGATGTGGACTATACCGTGATTTACGGGGATTACGGCAGTATGCGGCAGGAGAGCCATTCGGCATGGGAGACGCTTAACTTCGGGGATGAAAGCCCCTATTTTGTCTCTGAACGCGTCCGGATCGTGCCGGATGTGCTGACGGGGAAGATTGTCCTGGAGAGCTGCAGCCGCAGCCAGGGCACTCCTGCCTACAGGGGGCAGATAGAGCTCCTGCGGACGAAAGACGGTATTGTAGTGATAAATGAAGTGCTGCTGGAGGAATATCTCTACAGCGTGGTGCCCAGCGAGATGCCGGGCGGGTATCCGGCGGAGGCTCTGAAAGCCCAGGCAATCTGTGCCAGGACCTATGCCTATGGGCGCATGGAGCATGCGGGATACCCGCAGTATGGCGCACATGTGGACGACAGCACCTCTTATCAGGTGTACAATAATATCCTGGAGCAGGAGAGCACCACTACTGCCGTGAAAGAGACCTATGGACAGCTTTTGTATTCAGGGGACGGCGAACTGGCGGAGACATTCTATTACTCCACCTCCTGCGGCGTGGGAAGCGACGCGAATGTATGGAAGACCGCCGGCGCGCCGACGCTTGAATATCTGAAGGCCAAGCCTTTAAGTAAAACGGCCATGACGGCAGCGGTGGAGGCCATGAGCGGCGGCGCTGCGCTGCCTGTGGAGACTTTGGGGGAGGAGCTGCGGGATGAGGAGGCTTTTGCCGCGTTCATCACCGGTAAGAATCCGGATGATTTCGAGGCGGCGGAGAACTGGTACCGATGGAGCTGCCAGGTGGAGGAAATCGACAGGGAGCACATGCTGGAGGTTCTGCAGCAGCGCTACGCGGCAGGCAGCAGCCTTATCCTCACCTGGAAAGACGGGGCATATGTCAGCGAACCCATAGAATCCCTTTCCGAGATTACTGACATATATATTGAAAAGCGGGGCAGCGGCGGGGTGGCCGATGAGCTTGTGATAGAAGCCGGTTCGCAGAAGATAAAGGTCATATCCGAGCATTACATACGGGCCGTGCTGAACGACAGCTCTTCGAAAGTGGTTCTGCAGGACGGCAGCGAGGTTGCGGGCATGAATTTGCTGCCCAGCGGTTTTTTTGTGATTATGACTAGCATAAAGGACGAAAATGTGGTAGGATATAATCTGTATGGCGGTGGGTTCGGCCACGGAGTGGGCATGAGCCAGAACGGCGCCAGGGACATGGCGGAGAGCGGATACTCTGCGATGGATATTTTGCTGTATTTTTACGAAAACTGTGACATCAAAAATGTATATGAGTAGGAGTGCGCCATGACCTGCCAGCTTTTTAATATCCTGTTGGATTTTTCCGCAAAGATGAAGAAACAGAATATCAGCACTTTTGCTGCCAGCACGGCCTTTTTCTTCTTCCTTTCCATCGTGCCCATGCTGATTATGGTGTGCACGATCATCCCCTACACGCCCCTGACAGAGGAGAACCTGGTGGAGGCGGTGACGGATCTGACGCCGGATCAGGTGGACGGACTGGCAGAAAGTCTGATTTCGGACATTTATAAAAATTCGGCGGGAGTGCTGTCCATTGCGCTGATTGCCACCTTGTGGTCAGCTTCCAAGGGCGTCATGGCGCTGATGCGGGGCCTGAATGCCATCAATGGCGTGGAGGAAAACAGAAATTATTTCGTGGTGCGGGTGATTGCGTCCTTTTATACCATAGTGATGCTGATTGTGATGGTGCTCTCCCTGTTCCTCATGGTGTTCGGCGACCAGCTGGTGAACCTGATGCTGCACCGCATTCCCCAGCTGAAACAGCTGGTATCCTTTATCATGAATTTCAGATTTATTTTTGTGTGGGCAGTGCTTTCCGTGCTGTTTGCCGCTGTATACGCGTATGTGCCGGACAAGAAGCTGGCTTTCCGGGAACAGATTCCGGGAGCGGTCTTTTCCGCCGTGGTATGGAGTGTCTTTTCTTGGGCCTTTTCCTACTATGTGACCTATGGCAACTCTTACGGCATTTATGGCAGCCTGTCCATCATCATCATCGTGTTGCTGTGGATGTATTTCTGTATGTATATTATAATGATTGGCGCTTATCTGAACAGGTATTTCGCGCCGGTGAACAAAGCGTTGGTAAACAGAGACCGCGATTGATTCTTTCCCGAAGGGGGGTTGACGATATAAAAATCAAGGAGGCATAAGATGATACATAATCGAGTGGAGTGGCAGGACAGATTCAATATTGGCGTGGATTTCATTGACAGAGAGCACAGGAAACTTTTCAGCATTGTGAATAAGCTGTTTGCTTACGATGGCAATGACAGCAAGAGCCAATGGGCCTACCAGGAGGGCATTAAGTTCTTCAAGGGGCATGCTATGAAGCATTTTGCGGAAGAGGAAGTCTATATGGCGTCCATCAATTATGAGGGATACGACAGGCACAGGCATCTCCATGACACATTCCGGCGTAAGACGCTTCCCGAGATAGAGAAAGAACTCGCGGAGTCCTACTATTCTGAGGAAGCGGTGAAGCATTTCCTGGGAGTATGCGCCGGATGGCTCATCGGCCATACATTGACGGAGGACCGTGCAATCGTAGGGCAGGTGGAGAGCAAATGGGAGAATCTGCTTCCCTTTGAAAAGCAGGAAGCCATGAAGAAATTCATTATCGGGCAGCTCCGGGAAATGTTCGAGCTGGATGCCAGGGTCATCAGTGAAAGCTATGGGGGGGAGAAGTTCGGGAAAGGATTCTACTACAGGCTGATGTATGGGACGGAGAAAGGGGAGCGGTGGGAGTTTTTCCTGGTGTTCGAGGAGCAGCTGATTGTCAATACAATCGGCAAGATGATAGGCTCCGAGACCAGGGGCGTAGATGTCATGATGATGAATGCCACCCGGTATACGGCAAGGCAGTTCGTGGACCGCGTCAAGGAGCATTTCCCGTTCGCGAGTCAGTTCGATGTTTTGGATGAGAATCTGCTGAACTATGATCAGTTTGAGCGGGCATTTGCAAAAAGGGATTCCCAGTGCAGCCTGCTGTTCAATACAGGAGAGGGATATTTCGCTTTTTGCGTGTCGGCGCCCCATCTGCTCACCGAAGAAGTGACGCTGCCTGTAGAGGGGACCGGCGCGGCATCCATCAGGGCGGAGAATGCTATGGAGGAGATCAAAAAGTATCTTGAGACCCAGGATATGGCGGAGAAAAAGAAGATTCTCGTGGTAGACGATTCCCTTGTCATGCAGCAGGCCATGAAAGAGCTGCTGGGTAAGGACTATGCAGTTGCGCTGGCTAAGTCCGGCGTGGCGGCAATCAGGAGCATGACGCTGGATAAGCCGGATCTGGTCCTGTTAGATTATGAGATGCCAGTCTGCGATGGAAAGCAGGTGCTGGAGATGATTCGGGCAGAGGAGGAGCTGGCTGACACGCCTGTCATTTTCCTCACCAGCAGAACGGACAGGGAGAGCGTCAGAAAGGTAGTGGACCTGAAGCCCGCAGGCTATCTGCCCAAATCCCTGAAGTCGGAAGAAATCAAGCAGAATATCAAGGCCTATTTCGAGAAGGCCGCGAGGTGATTTGTCAAACTTGTAAGGATTTCCGCTCCGGGTTATTATGTGTCCTATATCGGATGGGAAGAGGCGCCGGACGGGCAGAGCTTACGTTCCCGGGGGCATTCCCGGCTTCGAAAGAGCGCTGAAAGAGTAAGACCATGCAGTATAATGTAAAAATGTCTTCCCAAAAAAGTGCCGGATTTCCCTTGACATTTTGGCGGGAAGACAGTATGATTAAGAACTAATAAGGCATTTGAAAGGCATAGATGGTGCCAAGTAGCGGTTGCTTTTCTTACAGAGAGAGGAAGTCATCGGGTGGAAACTTCCTTAAGTTCAGAGGAATCGTGAATTTCCCGCCGGAGCTGCCTGACAGAACGCGGATTGCGGATATATCGTCAATATATCCGCGATAAGCCAGTAAGCCAGGACGTGGGGCGCTCGTTACGCGCAAATGAGAGCCGGTGTTCTGTACAGGACAGGATGCCGGAAGCAGGGTGGTACCGCGGAAATATATTTCGTCCCTTGCAGTTTTGTATTCGGAAACTGCAGGGGATTTTTTGTGGAAATCCGCAGTTTCCGGCAGGAGCACTGACTGCCATAGACGGCGTGGATTGCCGGACAGTTACGGAAACAGGAACAGGAGGAAAAGATGAAAGAAAAACTGGAACAAATCAGGGAAAGGGCGCTCTCACAGATAAAAAACTGTGATTCCGCCGACAAATTGAATGAACTCAAGGTAAGTATCCTGGGCAAGAAAGGCGAGCTTACCGACCTGCTTAAAGCTATGCGGGACGTGGCGCCGGAGGAGCGCCCCAAAGTAGGCCAGATGGTGAATGAGGCCAGGGCCGAAATCGAAAAGGTTCTGGAGGAGAGCAGGGCAAGGATTGAAAAGGCCGTCAGGGAAGCCAAAATGAAGGCCGAGGTCATCGATGTGACGCTTCCCGCCAGCAGGGCGGAACTGGGCCACAGACATCCCAATACCATCGCTCTGGAGGAAGTGGAGCGAATCTTCGTCGGCATGGGATATGAGGTGGTGGAAGGCCCGGAGGTGGAAAAGGATTACTATAACTTCGAGGCGCTGAACATTCCCGCGGACCATCCGGCCAAGGATGAGCAGGACACCTTTTATGTGGCAAGCGCTACAGGAGATATCCTGTTGCGCACCCAGACATCCGGCGTGCAGGTTCATGAGATGGAAAAGGGCAGGCTGCCCATCCGCATGATTGCGCCGGGCAGAGTGTTCCGCTCGGACGAAGTGGATGCCACCCATTCCCCGTCTTTCCACCAGATTGAGGGGCTGGTCATTGATAAGCATATCACTTTCGCGGATCTGAAAGGGACGCTGGCGGAATTCGCGAAAGCGCTGTTCGGGGAGGAGACGAAAGTAAAATTCCGGCCCCACCATTTCCCGTTCACGGAGCCCAGCGCGGAGATGGACGTGACCTGCTTCAAATGCGGAGGCAAGGGCTGCCGGTTCTGCAAGGGCAGCGGCTGGATTGAGATTTTGGGCTGCGGCATGGTGCATCCCCATGTGCTGGAGATGAGCAATATCGATCCTGAGGAGTATACAGGCTTTGCATTTGGCATGGGACTGGAGCGCATCGCTCTGCTGAAGTACGAGATTGACGACATGCGTCTGCTCTACGAGAACGATATCCGATTCCTGAGGCAGTTCTAGGGCGAAAACAGGATGTCCCGGATAAATATTAAAACGCATAAAATAAAACGAAATACTGAATATATTGAGAAAGGGAAAAAGACATGAATACAGCATTGTCATGGATTAAGGCATATGTGCCCGAACTGGAATGCACGGATCAGGAGTACTGCGACGCGATGACCCTGTCCGGCACGAAAGTGGAGGGCTTCGAGAGGAGAGATAAGAACCTGGAGAAAATCGTGGTGGGGCAGATTCTGTCCATTGAGCGCCATCCCGACGCGGATAAGCTCATTGTCTGCCAGGTGGACATCGGCGGGGAGACCATCCAGATTGTCACCGGCGCCCCCAACGTAAAGACAGGCGACAAGGTGCCCGTGGTCTTAGACGGCGGAAAGGTGGCGGGAGGCCACGACGGCGGTCCGCTGCCGGAGGAGGGCATCAGGATTAAGGCCGGCAAGCTGCGGGGCGTGCCCTCCAACGGCATGATGTGCTCCATCGAGGAGCTGGGCTCCGACCGGAACATGTACCCGGAAGCGCCGGAGAACGGAATCTATATCTTCGGAGAGGACGCCCGGGTGGGCGCTGATGCCGTGGAGCTTTTGGGGCTGCACGATACCGTTTTTGAATATGAAATCACCAGCAACCGGGTAGACTGCTACAGCGTGCTGGGCGTGGCCAGGGAGGCGGCGGCTACTTTCAGGAAGCCTTTCCTTCCGCCCGCGGTGAAGGAGACCGGCAACGGAGAGGATGTGCATGACTACATCAGCGTAGAAGTACGCGATCCCGACCTCTGCCCCAGATATTGCGCAAGAGTATGCAAGAACATCAAAATCGGCCCCTCCCCCAAGTGGATGCAGAGGCGCCTTGCAGCCAGCGGCATCCGCCCCATCAACAATCTGGTGGATATCACCAATTACGTGATGGAGGAATACGGCCAGCCCATGCACGCCTTTGACCTGGACACCATCGCAGGGCACAAAATCATTGTCCGCCGGGCTAAGGACGGAGATGAGTTCCAGACCCTGGACGGCCAGATGCGGAAGCTGGACAGCGAAGTGCTGATGATCTGCGACGCGGAAAAGGAAGTGGCCATCGGCGGCATCATGGGCGGCGAGAACAGCAAGATTACCGACAAGGTGCAGACCGTCCTGTTCGAGGCAGCCATCTTCAACGGCCCCAATATCAGAAAGTCTGCCAAGAGAATCGGTCTGCGCACGGATTCTTCCGGCAAATTCGAGAAAGGTCTGGAGACCCACAACGCGTTGGACGCCATCAACCGCGCCTGCCAGTTGATTGAGGAGCTGGGCTGCGGGGAAGTGGTAGGCGGCGTGGTGGACGTGGCCCAGCCCATGGCAGGAAAAAAGGTGCTGCCTTTCCGCCCTGAGAAATATAATGCGCTTCTGGGGACGGACATTGAGGAGACGGATATGCTGGAGATGTTCGCCCGCCTGGAAATCGAGGCCGTGAAGAACCAGGAGGGCGCCACCGAGCTGGTGATACCGTATTTCCGTCAGGATTTGAACTGCGATGCGGATATGGCGGAGGAAGCGGCCAGGTTCTATGGCTACGACAAGATTCCCACCACGCTGCCCTCCGGGGAGGCCACCGCCGGCAAGCTATCCTACAAGCTGCGCATTGAGCAGAAGGCAAGGGACATCGCGGAGTACTGCGGCTTCTCCCAGGGGATGAACTATTCTTTCGAGAGTCCCAAAGTCTTCGACAAGCTGTTGATTCCCGCAGAGGATAAGCTGCGCCGGACCGTGACAATCTCCAATCCGCTGGGAGAGGATTTCTCCGTCATGCGGACGATTTCCCTGCATGGGATGCTGACCAGCCTGGCCACCAATTACAACCGCAGGAATAAAAATGTCAGGCTCTATGAGCTGGGCAATATCTATCTGCCGGGGGGTCTGCCCCTTGAGGAGCTGCCCGAGGAGCGGATGCAGCTGACATTGGGCTTTTATGGGGAAGGGGATTTCTTCACCATGAAAGGCGTGGTGGAAGAGTTCTTCATCAGCACAGGCATGAAGAAAAAGCCGGCATACGATCCGAACGCCGGGAAGCCGTTCCTGCACCCGGGCCGCCAGGCGCTGATTCAGTATGAGGGCACCACCGTAGGCTATCTGGGCGAAGTCCATCCCGAGGTGCTGGACAACTATGAGATTGGCGCAAAGGCCTATGTGGCGGTGCTGGATATGCCGGAGGTGATTCCTTTTACTACTTTCGACAGGAAGTACGAGGGGATAGCCAAGTATCCTGCTGTGACCCGCGACATCAGCATGGTGGTGCCGAAAGAGATTCTGGCAGGCGACATTGAGAAAGTGATTGCCCAGAGGGGCGGGAAGCTTCTGGAGTCCTATCAGCTCTTCGATATCTACGAGGGAGCGCAGATTAAGGCCGGATATAAATCGGTGGCCTATTCCATCACTTTCCGGGCTAAAGACAGGACTTTGGAGGACAATGACGTCAATGCCGTCATGAAGAAGATTCTGAACGGTTTAGAGCAGATGGGAATCGAACTGCGGCAGTAAAGCCTGCCCGCGGGACAATCTTTTGCCCTGCGGGGAGTTCCCATAAATCGGAAAGTATGCTACAATATAAGTATCTTGTGGGAAGAGATTTGCCACAAAATCGGAAAAGCGAGAAAGGAATAAAGAAATGGAAAGAAAAGTGACGTGGGAGACCTATGACGCGGCGCAGCTTGAGAAGCTGGAAAAGCTGAATCAGGAGTACAGGGAGTTCCTGGACAACGGCAAGACCGAGCGTGAGTGCATCGACACCATCGTGAACACCATCGAGGCGGAGGGCTATCAGGAGCTGGAGAGTCTGGTTCAGGAAGGCAGGAAGCTGCAGAAAGGGGACAAGGTCTACAGCGTATGCATGAATAAGTCCATCGCCATGTTCCAGATCGGCGAGAAGCCCATGACCGGGGGCATGAACATCCTGGGCGCCCATATCGACAGCCCCAGAATCGACGTCAAGCAGAATCCCCTGTATGAGGAGGGCGGCTTCGCGTATCTGGACACTCACTATTACGGCGGCGTAAAGAAGTATCAGTGGGTCGCGCTGCCCCTGGCGCTGCACGGCGTGGTGGTAAAGAAAGACGGCACCACCATCGAGATGAGCATCGGCGAGAATGATGATGACCCCGTCTT
The DNA here is from genome assembly GCF_943193215.1 of Acetatifactor aquisgranensis. Lineage (NCBI taxonomy): Bacteria > Bacillati > Bacillota > Clostridia > Lachnospirales > Lachnospiraceae > Acetatifactor > Acetatifactor aquisgranensis. The sequence continues at coordinate 41,987 of NZ_CALPDH010000031.1, forward strand.
CTTCATATCGGATCTGCTGGTTCATCTGGCGGGAGAGCAAATGGAGAAAAAGGCCTCCAAGGTCATCGAAGGGGAAGCCCTTGACCTGATCATCGGCAGCAAGCCCATCGTGCTTTCAGGGGAAGAGAAGGAGAAGGACGGGAACAAGGAAAAAGCCAAGGAAGCCATCAAGGCCGGCATCCTTGACATCCTGAAAGCGTCCTATGACATGGAAGAGGAGGATTTCCTCTCCGCGGAGCTGGAAATCGTGCCCGCGGGCAAGACAAGGGAAGTGGGCTTCGACCGCAGCATGATTCTGGGCTATGGACAGGACGACAGAGTCTGCGCGTTCACTTCCATGCGCGCCATGCTGGACGTAGGGAAAATTGAAAAGACCCTGTGCTGCATTCTGGTGGACAAGGAGGAAATCGGTTCCGTAGGCGCTACGGGCATGCAGTCCAGATTTTTCGAGAACGCGGTGGCGGAGCTGATGAACCTCACCGGCGAGTACAGCGAGCTGAACCTGAGGAGATGCCTGGCACGCAGCTGCATGCTTTCCTCCGATGTCAGCGCAGGCTTCGACCCCGCCTACGCGTCCTGCTTTGAGAAGAAGAATTCCGCTTTTGTAGGCCAGGGAATGGTCTTCAATAAGTTCACAGGTTCCAGAGGAAAGGGCGGCTCCAATGACGCCAACGCGGAATACATCGCGTATCTGCGCAGGATTCTGGATGAAAAGGGCATCGTCTACCAGACCGCGGAGCTGGGCAAGGTAGATGTAGGCGGCGGCGGGACCATCGCATACATCCTGGCCGAGTACGGCATGAACGTAATCGACAGCGGCGTGCCGGTGCTGAACATGCATGCGCCCTGGGAGGCCACCAGCAAGGCTGACGTATATGAGACATACCGCGGCTACATCGTGTTCGCGGAGGGGGCAGGGATGTAATGAGCGGCGGAATGCTGAAATCTGACTTCTATTTTGAACTGCCTGAGGAGCTGATCGCACAGGACCCTCTGGAGGAGAGAACCTCCTCCAGACTCCTGGTGCTGGACAGACGCTCCGGGGCAGTTTCCCATCATGTGTTCCGGGAAATCGCGGACTTCCTGCGCCCGGGAGACTGCCTTGTGCTGAACAATACCAAGGTCATCCCGGCAAGGCTTTTGGGCGAGAGGGAGGGCACCGGCGCCCATGTGGAGCTGCTTCTGCTAAAGCGAAAGAGCGGCGATGTGTGGGAGACGCTGGCGCGGCCCGGAAAGAAATGCCGCCCGGGCACGAAGCTTTCCTTTGGGGACGGCCTGCTGAAAGCCGAAATCCTGGAGACAGTGGAGGAGGGCAACCGCCTGGTGCGCTTTACCTATGAGGGGATATTCGAGGAGGTGCTGGACAGGCTGGGGGAGATGCCGCTGCCGCCATACATCACCCGCAAGCTTCAGGATAAAAACCGCTATCAGACAGTTTATGCAAAGCATGAGGGCTCTGCAGCCGCGCCTACGGCGGGGCTGCATTTTACAGAGGCGCTTTTAGGCCAGCTGGAGGCGAAAGGCGTAAAGCTTGCCTATGTGACGCTGCATGTGGGACTTGGCACATTTCGCCCCGTGAAAGAGGAGAATGTGCTGGAACATCACATGCACTCGGAGCATTATCAGATATCCCGGGAGACAGCGGACCTGATCAACCGTACCAAAGCGGAGGGCAGCAGGATTGTCTGTGTGGGGACCACCAGCTGCCGGACCATCGAGAGCGCGGCGGATGAGGAAGGAATCGTGCACCCGGGCAGCGGGGATACGGACATTTTCATCTACCCGGGATACCGGTTCAAGGCGCTGGACGCGCTGATCACCAATTTCCATCTGCCGGAGTCCACGCTGATTATGCTGGTGTCCGCGCTGGCGGGGCGGGAGCATGTGCTGGCGGCTTATGAGGAGGCTGTCAGGGAGCGGTATCGGTTCTTCAGTTTCGGGGATGCTATGCTCGTGTTGTAGCATTGAAATCGCGCTTTTGTAAACTAAGGGAAATCCCAGAAGAAAATAGATTTTGAATTTTGGGACAGAGGAAACCCCAGGAGTTTAGCGGCTCCTGGGGTATTTTGTCCCATCATCACCGGTAGATGAAAGAATGGGACAGACCATTTTTGAAAACAATAGAGCAGATGCGTCCATCCATAACGGAGATGCTGTCAATGATTCCCAGAAGGAATGTTTTCAAGACATCCGCATCCACGGACGATGCCAGGCGCTTGTAATTGACATAATTCCTGCCGGATAGGTTCTGCGATATGATGAACTCGCTGGCACGCTGCACAAAGATTTCATCGGATACGGACTGGTTCCAGGCATCCGGGTTTGCCATCCCTATCCGCTCATTGATGCCCTCCAGAGCCTCAATAAGTTTTTCTTTTTCGATGATATATTCTTTTTCCGACATCGCGTCATCGGAATAAAGGTATAAGTTTGTCAGACGTTCCAGAGCGCGTTCTGCCCTCTGCTTTTCCTTCCGGAGTTTTGAAAGCTCCGACTGCGCTTGCCTCTTTTCGTCTTTTTTGATTTTAACTCCCTTCCCATACACATCTCCAGACACTTTTCCGGATGCAAGGACGGAGTATAGGTCATTCAGCCCATCCGGTTCAATCCCCTTTACCTGGAGGAAAGTATCGCCGCGAAGGAGACGCTCCTGCAATTCCTCTGGAGAAGATATTTCCGCAAAGCCACGCTGTGCGTTAAGCATATTCAGTATATAGTTAAATACAAACTCTCCAACGACCGGATCAGAGATAGTAGGACAGTTGCAGGCGGTAGGAGATTTCCGGCGTGTGGAGCAGGAGTATTTTGAATACTTCCAGCCGTCCCTTGTAATATTACCAGGAGTGCTGTTCATGGGCTTTTTACAGGCACCACAATACATAAGGCCACCGAACACATGAACGTGTTTTGTCTCATGTTTCCTCTGATGGATTTTATACTGCTCTGCCTGGGAATCCAGAATGGCGATAATGCGCTCTTTTTGTTCACGACTTATCATCGCCGGGTGATGGTCTTGAATCGTTATCCATTCGGATTCTTTTTTCTTTTTACTCCGGTTTCCTTCCTTTGAGCGGTTGTACTGGTAATCTCCGCAGTAGAATACGTTCCGCAGGATGATTAAGAGTGTGGCGGCAGACCATTGATTTCCGGCGCGAGAGAACAGCTGCCGGTCATTAAGGATTCTGGCTACATGGATAAGGGAGCGGTGTTCCTCATAAAGGTTGTGCATCATCTCCACAACGGATTTTTCCGATTCATTGAAAGAAAACTCCCCGGTCTGGATGTCGTAATTATAGCCATACGGAACGCGCCCGCCGTTCCATAGGCCATTGTTCGCCCTGGAAATCATGGTAGCGGTCACGCGCTCTGATGTCATGTTGCGCTCCAGCTCCGCAAATACCAGGATGATTTTAAGCATGGCCTCTCCCATAGCAGTAGAGGTATCAAACTGCTCATTCTTGCTTACAAAGATGACCCCCAGCTCTTTCAGCTCATTGTACATGGATGCGAAGTCCAGGAGATTCCGGGAGATGCGGTCTATCTTCCAGACAAGCAGGTGCGTGAAAACGCCCTGGCGAATCTGGGACATCATCTCCTGGAATTTTGGCCGGTCAGTATTCTTCCCGGAGTAGCCTGCGTCCTCAAATATCACATAATCATCCGTACCCAAGATAAGGGACGCATACGCAATCAAGTCTTTTTTCTGCATTGGTAGGGAGTCTTTGTCTATCTGGTACAAGGTAGAGACGCGGACATATATTGCCACACGCGCCTTGCCATGCTCTATCAATGCCTTTACTTTCTTATAAGCCATGAAATACCTCCCAAAAAGAAAAGCCCCTAAATGGGGGCTATATTGCAGCCTGCCGCTGGCAAGCGAACTGTGAAAGGAACCGGTCCTCCGCCTGGCTTATCCTGGAGTTAATTTCCCCGATCTTCCCATCCCTGGACATAAGCAGCAGCTCACGGCACTCTTTTGTTGTGAATAGGTGGCATTGGTAAATGCCAGGTATGAAAGCCTTGCGGCAGATGGTGAGCAGTTCTTTTTCTGATATACCGCACCTGCAGCAAAGGTCAAAGATTTTGTTCACGATTCCAACATCCACAGATGCAGTCGATTTCCAGCCGCGGAAATTGTCCTGCTGATAATATAGCAGGCGTTCTATGCTGTCAAAGCCGTTTAAGTCGGAGTAGAAAGCCATGCAGTAATAGGCAAGCGCTATACGGAGATTCCCTTCCAGTTCTACAAACCGGCCCTGGCGCACACGGGCATCCCGGAGCAGGCGGTAATTCCCGGTTCTCAAATATAACTCTACTTCCAGGGTGAGGCTATCCCACCGCATATCATTCCCGGTACCGTCTCCAGAAATAGGACGCATATAATCTGGCAACATAATCCACCTCCATTGTTTATTTCCGCCGCTTGCGGATGCTGTCTATCCTAATAACCTTTTTTCCTCCTCTTGCATAGCGCGGTAAGTATCACACGCGCTTTTCATATATGCAAAACACATATCCTGGAGATTTCCGGGCAAAGAACGAAACATGGCAAGTATGTCTGATTCATCTTGTGATAACGGTTGCGGTTCTCCAGGCTTTACATATTCACTCCCAGTAAGAAGGAGGTCTGTGGAACAATTAAGATATTCTGCTAAAGCAATTACAGCATCGGAGTTTGGAGCGCTACCAGCTTGCCATCTTCCGATGCTACCGGTACTTATTTTACATTCTTTCAATACTGGAGTGGGTTTCAAACCCTTCATGTCGCATATTTCCTTAAAATTATCCCAAAACAAATAAGCCACCTCCAAAAGCAACTCACAAATCGGCGTAAAAATATTGACAAACGCCTTTCAGTGAGTTATGATATATATGCAAGATACATTTGTGCGTTTTATTTTCCTTAACGAATAACACATGCACAAAAACGCTCTTTTATGCGTTACAAGACAAAGAGCGCACATATTCATTTTAACAATGTATCGTCAAAATGTAAAGTCAAAATGTAACGCACATCATAGCAAAGGAGGTAAGAGAGATGGAAAAAAAGCTAACTCCCTGGTGTGAGAACGTAAAAATCGCCATGATTGAGCGCGAATTGAGTGTACAAGATTTAGCGGATGCTATCGGGATGTCGCGTGTGTATACATCGGCGGTCATCAACGGCAGAGTCCAGTCTGAACCAGCCATGCGGCTCATAAGCGATACGTTGAACATCGAAAGCCCAGAAAAGAGAAAATCTGATTCCTGGTGCAAGAGCGTGAGGATAGCGATGGTAAAGCGCGGATGGAGTGTGCTGGATTTGGCAAAGGCAGCGCACATGAGCAAAGGCCACACATCGGCAGTCATCAATGGCAGGGTGCAATCCTCTCCAGCGGTCAGAGCCATAAGCGATGTACTGAACATTGATGCAGCTGCTCTTTCCTCAGATGCTAATTGAATTATACATCGAAAGGACGGTGGATGACATGGGGAATGGCTCTATGAAAGACAATGATAATGTGTACTTTCTGGCGAGGAAAAAGGCGGCAATATACAACGAGAGGCTATACAGCAGGGAAGGGGCGGCGGAACTGCTGGGAGTGTCCGTATCAACACTGGCTGATTATGAGCTGGGGAATACAAAGGTGGTTCCGGTGGATAAAGTGGTGCTTATGGCAGACCTCTATAACTGCCCGGAGCTGAAATACAGCTATTGCAAGCATGAGTGTCCGATTGGAAAGTCAATGCCGGTGGCAACGCAGGCAAAGAACCTGGAGGGGATCGCGCTCCGGCTTATCCGGGAGTTTGATGTCGACAATCTAAAAGGAATCCAGAAGGATTTAATCGAGATTACAGAGGATGGCGTCATAGACGATGCGGAGAAACCGGCGCTGAAATCAATCATGGAGCGGCTGGACCAGATGGCGGTTGCCATTAGTGAATTAAAGATAGCAGGTGAAAAGGCACTGAAAGGGTAGGGATGGTTATGGATGCTGCCAAGTTGAGAGAGATTCTGAAAACACAATATGGGATAAAAGATGATAATGAGTTTGACGCGGCAGTTGAGAAGTCATCTGGAGTAAACCTGGGGCTGTTCACTGTGCCGCTGGTGGAAAGGAGCAGGAATGGACACAAGAAAACGGAGACAGCTATTGCATAGCGCAAAGCTGGCGGCTATTACGGTAGCTGCCGTCTATACATTTATCGGGATAAGGCCGTTTATAGCGGATGCAGGGGAAGAAATGGAGCCGGAGCCGGTGGTGGATGCAGTAGCGGTAGCCATAGCGGACATCCAGGAGCCTTCTGGGAGCGATACGAGCGTGGGAGCAAAAATCCTGGTACCGGAACCGCAAGCTACACAATCCCCTGGCCGGGATGCGGAAGATTCCTATTTGCTGGCAAAGCTGGCGATGGCGGAGGCGGAAGGAGAGGACACCGAAGGGAAAGCATTGGTTATCCTGGTGGCACTGAACCGGGTGCGGAGCGAAGGGTTCCCGGACACGGTAGAGGATGTCATCCTGGAGGAGCATAACGGAGTTTGCCAGTTCAGCGTCACCCAGGAGGGAGGCCGCTGGTACACGGTAGAGCCGGACGAAGATTGTTATAAGGCTCTGGAGATGGTAACGCAGGAGAATTGGGATGAATCCGAAGGGGCGCTGTATTTTGAAAGCAGGAGTGATTCCACATGGCACCAGAATAATTTGCAGTTCCTTTTCAAACACGGAAAACATTATTTCTACAAGGAGGGATGATATTGCGGAAAGTAACGCGGTTCATCTACCGCGAATGGATATGGATAACGCTGGGGATTATTCTCACGCGGTTTGCCGTTCAATGCGCATACCGGGAGCGTGGATACATGGCATACGGAGGGGAATGGCTTGTGCTGCCGGTTCTGCTGATGACGGTAAGCATGGCAAGAAACGCCTCCGGTGTCGTGATGATGATATTTGAAGGAGAGGAGGATGCGGATGTCAGAAGAATTAAAACGGATCACCGCAGAGTTCCAGGGAACCGCAGGTGGCGTGACGGACGGTGAGGCAGATAGGGTATTCCAGTATTGCCTCCGGAAAATGGAGGTATGCGGTATCGAGAACCGGGAGGAATATCTGCCGCTTTTATTCCGGGATGAAGTGAAGAATTTCATTGTACGCAGAGGGATAAATGCAATCACCGCATTAAGAAGAATGGGGGTGGCGGTCAGTGTGTGAGATATGCAGACAGAATCCGTGCCATCCGAGATGCCCGAATGCAGGGGAACCGAAGGGCAAATACACTTGTATCAAGTGCGGATATGGAATCATGGAGGATGAAGAATACCTGGAGTCAGAGGAAGGGCCGGTTTGTGTGGAGTGTCTGAATGACATGTGTTCCAGGGAAGTAGTAGAAATATGCGGCGGACAGCTGCAAAGAGCATAGAAGGAGGATAAACAGTATGGCAGGACAGCAACAGAGGCAGGTACCGGCGCAGCAGATCCAGCAGGGGGAGATTCAGAAACCTAAGAGTTCAGCAGTCCTTGTGAAGGAGATTATCTCCAGGGACACTTGCAAGAAGAAATTTGCGGAAATCCTGGGGCAGAAAGCGCCGCAGTTCCTTGCGTCACTAACGAATGTAGTATCTGGGAGCGCACAGCTGAAAAGGGCAGAACCTAATTCCATCGTATCAGCGGCTTTTGTGGCGGCTACATACGATCTGCCGATTGACAGCAACCTGGGATTCGCGGCTATCGTTCCGTACAACAACAGCAAGAAGAATCCGCAGACCGGGAAGTGGGAAGACCACATGGAGGCCCAATTCCAGATGATGTATAAGGGCTTTATCCAGCTGGCAATCCGCTCCGGATATTACGAGAAGATGAATTATGCCGTGGTGTATGAGGATGAACTTGTTTCCTATAATCCGATCACCGGCGAGATTGTTTTCGTGACGGACTTCTCACAATGTACCCAGAGAGACGAGGGGCAGACAGATAAAGTTGTTGGATATTATGCGTGGTTCAGACTAAAGACTGGTTACAGCCATGAATTGTATATGTCAACAAAGGCGGTAGAGAATCACGCAAAGAAGTATTCCCAGGCATACCGGAGTGACTTGAACAAAGGGAAGAAAAACAGCAAGTGGACTACTGATTTTGAGGCTATGGCTCTGAAAACGGTAATCAAGCTCCTGCTCTCCAAATGGGGTATCTTATCTGTGGATATGCAGAGAGCCATCCAGGACGACCAAAAGACATTTGACGAGGAAGGGGAGGCATCATACGGAGATAACCAGCCGGACGCAATCGAGGCGGAGAATGTGTTCGAGCTGCCGGGGCCGGGTGATGAACAGGCGAAGGATGAACAGCCGGAGAATGGAGAGAGTTCAGACGGAACCGGAACGGATGCGGCGGATGCCGGAGAGTATGTAAGCCCGGAGGAAATAGATGATTTCATGGAAAGCATGGGCTTAGAGGAATTACCGTTTAAGTAAGGAGGGAATGACATTGGAATTATCGGCAAGTAATTATTACAGCGCGGAGGCGAACCGGGAATACATGAGTGTATCGCAGTACAAGGATTTCGCTGGCACATACGGAAAGCTGGGATGCGAATACTGCGCGATGGAAAAGCTGGAGGGGCGCTGGCAGGAAAAGAAAACGACTGCCCTTCTGGTGGGGAGCTATGTGGATTCTTATTTTGAAGGGAGCCTGGATACGTTCAAGGCAGAGAATCCGGAGATTTTCAAAAAGACCGGAGATAAAGGGCTGAGAGCGGAATACATCAAAGCGGAGGACATTATTCGTAGAATAGAAAGTGACAATTTTTTTATGATGTGTCTTTCTGGGTATAAGCAGGTCATTATGACCGGTGAATTGTTCGGAGCGAAGTGGAAGATAAAGATAGATTCCTACATCGCAGATAAAGTCATCGTTGATTTGAAAGTCATGTCATCCATCACAAAGCATGAATACGTCCGGGATGTGGGCTACCTGGATTTTGTCCGGTATTGGGGCTATGACATCCAGGGAGCAATCTACCAGGAGATTGTCCGCCAGAATACCGGAAAGCGCCTGCCCTTCTATATAGCGGCAGCAAGCAAGGAGGAGGAAACCAACATTGAGGTTATCCATGTGACGGACAATTTCCTCAAAGATGCTATGTCGATGGTAGAGGCGGCTATGCCCAGGATTCTCCGGGTGAAGAATGGAGAGGTAAAGCCAGACCGGTGTGAGAGTTGCGATTGCTGCAGGTACACGAAGGTTTTGCGGAATCCGATCACGATTTTAGACCTGGTAAAGGATATTTGAAACCAAGAACGGCAGATTGGCGGTGATGCAAGTATGGCATGGATAAGTGTCCACGAACAAATCTTAAGCGGAAAGCTGCGTGAGTTAGCAAAGAGCATGGGGTGTTCGCAAAATGAATCAATAGGAATCCTTATCCGGCTATGGTTGTGGGGTATCAACAACGCCGACAAGGAAGGGAGAATAGTAGGAGCAGATAAAGACGATGTTGCGGAAGTTTTGGCAATAGGGAGGGATAAAAAGATTGCGGCAATAAATATCGTGGATGCTCTGATAGAATCTGGCTGGCTGGATGAAAATGGTGGTACTCTATTCATTCACGATTGGGAAGAATGGCAAGAGCCTCTTTATACTTTCAAAGAACGGAGGGAGAGGGACGCTGCCAGAAAGCGTGAGGAGAGGAAACGGTCAAGGCTCCAGAACGAGGCAGGCAGAAAAGAGGATGCTATCTCCCAGGAACCGGCGCCGGAGATGATACCATCACCGGCAGTCAAGGATTCCCCTACACCGGAACCGGAAAAACCGAAAAAGACGGCAGCGGAAGAACGTACTCCTGCATTTGAGGAGTTCTGGAAGGTGTATCCGCGCAAGGAGGGCAAGGGCGAGGCGTACAAGAAGTACAAGGCGCGGCTCAAAGATGGATACAGCGAAGAGGAACTTCTGGAGGCGGCTACGAATTATGCCGGCAGATGCGCAAGGGAGCGGACGGAAAAGAAGTATATCAAGATGGCTAAGACCTTCCTGAGTGATTCCTTACCGTTCGTGGACTATATAAAAAAGCAATCGCAAAATGAAGCAAGACAAGAGCAGGCGGATGGAGTGAATCCATTCGGGCAATTCCTTAGAAGTTAGGAGGCGGATAACGTGGAGGGATTGGAAGGGATCGCCGCCGGAGTATTCATGGAGACGGCGGAGAAAGCAGGCGAGGCGGAAAGCGGCGCCGGTGATTATACCGGCGGTGATGGTCTCCTGCATTGTGGCAAGTGCCACAAGCCGAAGGAGAAGATACTGGAGTTCCCTGGCTCCCTGGATAGAAATGGAACCGGGCGCAGGATGAAGGTACGCTGCATGTGCGAATGCGAGACAGCGGCCAGGGACAAGATGCTCCGGCAGGAAAAGGAAAGGGAAGAGCTGCAGCAGCTCCAGAGGCTCCGGGATTCCAGCCTCATTGAAAGCAGGCTCCGGGCGGCAAAGCTGTCCTCTTTCATCAAAACCAGGGATAACCAGAAATTGTACACGATGGCGCAGCGGTATGTGGAGAATTTTGAGGATATGTACCGCAGGAGCCAGGGGATTCTTTTCTGGGGAACGGTAGGAACCGGCAAGAGCTATACTGCCGCCTGCATCGCGAATGAGCTGTTAGACCGGAGGGTTCCGGTCATAATGACTTCTTTCGTGAAGATTCTCCAGAATATCCAGGGCGGCAACGTGGACGAGGCACAGTACATAGCGCAGCTGAACCGGGCGAGGCTCTTAATCATTGATGACCTGGGGACGGAGCGCAACACGGACTATGCCCTGGAGAAGGTCTACAACGTGATAGACAGCCGGTATTTATCCGGAAAGCCCCTGATTCTCACAACGAATCTGACGCTCACGGAGATGCAGGAGGCGCAGGATACCAGGTTTAAGAGGATATATGACCGTATCTTTGAAATGTGCTATCCGTTCCGGGTGTATGGAGATTCCTGGAGGATGGGGCAGGCGGCGCAGAGGTTCGAGGACATGAGGAGCATACTGGAGGGATGATATGGCAAATGCGGTGGAATTGAAGATTTATAACCAGGAGGACCGGCTTTCGGTGGCGGCAATTCTGATTAAGAACGGTTACACGGTGAGCCAGGGGAAAAGGCAGAGGACAGCCACCGGCAAGACGATGGACTATTTCCTCAAAGTATCAGAGGATGGAGACAATGCTGATACATCGAAGTAGGAGGTAATGATTTGGACAAAGTGAAATTTACAGTCCTGGGAGAGCCGAAGGGGAAAGGCCGGCCGCGCTTCAGCACACAGACCGGGAGGGCCTTTACTCCGAAGCAGACGGTCAACTATGAAACGCTGGTACATACAGAGTACATGGTACAGTGCAAGGGGTTCCGGTTCCCGGATGATGCGATGCTGGACATGAGGATTCTGGCATACTATTCCGTACCGAAAAGCGGTAGCAAGGCGGAGAAGGCCAAAAAGCTGGCAAACGCCATCCGACCGACCAAAAAACCGGATATGGATAATGTGGTGAAGATGGTGGCGGATGCACTCAACCAGGTAGCATACAAGGATGATACGCAGATTGTAGACTGCCAGGTCCGGAAATTCTATTCCGAACAGCCCCGGATCGAGGTTATCATCCAGGAAGTGAAGAAGGGAGGCGATTGAGGCATGGTGGCAACAAGAGTGACATTGATAGTGCTGACTGCAATTTTCAGTATCGGGGTAATGGCAGAAAAGAACGGAAAGGTCGCAAACCGGATGCTGGCCGGTACCGCAATATGTGTCGCAGGGCTTGTGGTTCTGCAAGTGTTCGGTTAGGAGGGGTGGAGAATGGCGTATTGTCAAAGGTGTGGTGGGTACTGCGCTGACCATTACACATATTGCAGGGAGTGTTATTTTAAATTAGGCCAGCCAGCAGGCATGGCTATAAGCCGGGGGCATAAGTGCAGAGGGTGCGGCGCGACTATATACGGAAGGTATAACTACTGCATGAGCTGTGCTAAAAGAAAAGGCTTTATCAAAAAATAGACAAGGAGGATGGCACATGGAACAGAATGAGATTCAGAAGGTAGAAGGAGAAGTTGTGGCAGAGGGCGCAGAGCTGGCTCCGGTCAAGGCGGAGATGGAGTTCCGGCTGATAAATCCCACGGAGGGCGGATTCTTAAAACGTATCGAATGGAACCGCGCCGAGCTGGAGGCGGCAGTCAAGGCAAAGGTGGCACAGTACGAGGGCGTCACATACACAGATGATACCATCCAGGCAGCAAAGGCAGACCGCGCCGAGCTGAATAAGCTGAAAGCAGCTATCGAGGACCGGCGGAAGATTGTGAAAAAGGTAATCAATGAGCCGTACACGGTATTTGAGAAGGAGCTGAAAGGCATCCTGGCACTCATTGATACGCCGGTCGGCATCATCGACACCCAGATCAAGGACTACGAGAACCAGAAGAAGGAGGAGAAAAAGGAGCAAATCCGGGAGGCGTATTCTGCAGCAATCGGAGAACTGGAGAAGGTCATCACGTTTGAGAGGCTGTTCGACCCCAGGTACCTCAATGCCACATACTCCCTGCCAAAAGCCATAGCGGACATCCAGGGCAAGATTGAGAAGGTCAAGACAGACCTCCAGACCATTGATGAAATGTGTTCTGACTATAAGACCAACGCCCAGGACATTTATCTGAAAACCCTGGACTTGTCTAAGGCGATGGCAGAGGAAAAGCGCCTGCACGATCTGAAAGAGAAGATGGAGGCGGATAAGAGGGCCAGGGAGGAGGCAGAGCGCCGGAGGATTGAGCAGGAGGAGGCCAGACGCCAGGAGCTTGCTAGGAGGCAGGCAGAGGAGGCGAAGCGCCGGGAGGCAGAGAGGCAGGCCGCACAGGAGAGAGCAGCAGCCCAGGTACCCCAGGCGGAACCGGAGTCTGATAACGGAAATACCCAGGCTGTGAACGTTTTTGGCACTTATGATAACGGAAACGGCCAGAATGTTCCGGAAAATGCCCTAAATAATACGGGAAATACCAAAAGCGTTCCGGAAAGCGCCCCGGATGCTCCGGCAAAGAGATACCGCGCTACCTTCTGGTGCGAGGGTACCCTGGAGGAGATAAAAGCCCTGGGGGCATACATGAGGGAACACAATATCAAGTACGGAAAGGCGGGAAAGTAGATGGAAAGAGGTTTTGACGAGAAGCTGACGCTGGACAGCGAAACATTCAGCGGAATGAGCCGGGATTACAATTTTGTACTCCAGAGGCTTTTGGAGACAATGAGGGATAGGGACTGTGACGAAGGTTCCATCACTCTGAATCTGAAAATCTCTCTCAAATCAGAGTATATCCCGAACTATGACCCGAACGTCCAGGGAGAGAGCCGGGAGGTCAAGAAGCCGAAGTTCGAGCATAAGATTTCATCCTCTGTGAAAATCACGGACGAGAAGAAAGGCACCCTGGACACGGAGATGGAGCTTGTCATGGATGATGATACCGGCATGTATGTACTCCGGCCCATCGTGAACACACAGCAGAGAAGTTTCTTTGATGATGACATGAGAGGGCAGTTCTCCGGATCAGATGAACCGGGTGCAGAGGCAGAGGGGGACGGCGGAGCGCCTGCCCTTCCTGGGAGGAAAGTCCTGGGACTTCCGGGGCCGGATGTGATAGATGGGGATTTTAAGGAAGTGGCCGCAGAAGGCCCGGAAAGCCCGGATTCGGGCGGTTCCGGAGAGAATGATATTTCTTCCGTGGACGGTGAAGAAAACGCTCCATTGGACGCTACCGACGCCCTATTCGAGGATGAAGAGGGCATGGAGGACGGCGAGGGACATATTCCGTTCAGTGATGATGACGGAGATGATTATGAAGATGATGGATACGGCTATGAGGAGCCGGAGGAGGACTAAGCATGGATAATGATAAAAGGGTTGATGAATGGCTGGAGAATCACGACGGTGACGATTACTGTCTTTACTGCAAGTGCAGCGCGGAATGTGACGGTAGAGGGGTAAGAGGCGGCCCGGATGGTCCTATCTATCCCCCGTGTTGCGATTCAGATTACAAGGAGGATCTGCTGGATGAAGATGCTCTCCTGGAGGATCTGAAAGAGGAGGAGGGTTAGAATCATGCCGGGAGCACTGGAAATTGATAAGGCGGCACATAAACTTATGAATTTTATTCCGGTCAAGCAAGTGGAAAAAGATGGTTACAGTGTGTTTTATCACGAGGAGCGGCTGTATTCTGTAAGGCACATCAAAAGCGGCATAATATCTCTGGTATATGCTGCAAGCCCACATGAAGCAGTTGAAATCATAGAAGCAGGCAAAAATTGAGATAGGAGGATTGAATCATGGGATTGAGAAGTTTGGCCAGAACAGTAGCAGCAAACAAGAGCTATCGGCAGAGCGGTACTACGGACATGTTCGATTATTTCTTCACTAAGGTGTGGAGGGAGAAAGGGCATCCGGCATCCGGAGCGGACCGGCCTACCAAAAAGCGGAGACGCGGCAGAAAGTAGATCAGTGGGCAGCGCGGTTTCTTCCGGGAGCTGCGCTGCATGAAAGGAGAAAAGATGGATAAGAGCAGGAACAAAGGCCAGGACACAAGGAACATTCCGGACGGACCGGCAGACGGCATCAGCCTGGATGTGCAGAGTACACATACGAGGTTCCGGGGGAAAGGCAATCAGCGGAGGATGGCAAAGCAGATGGTTGTCCCCGGGAACATCAAGGCCAGCGTGGAGCTGGGGGTTGTGTCCATATCGGACCGGGTGCATGACATCATGCTTACCGTGAGGATTGAGGATATGTCTGCGGTGATGGCCGGTGCATACGAGATGGCGAGAAGGGCAGAGGCGGAAGGGAGTGCGGACGGTGAAAAAGAGGACCAGGTACATAAAGGTCTACGAGAGGATTCTCCTGGAGGAGAAGAAACTCCTGGAGGAGCTTGCGAAAATACCGGTGGACGGCAGGAGGACGGCTCCGGTCAATGCCAGGAAAGCATTTAAGCTCATATCGGATATGTGCTACCAGCTGGCCCAGGAGTGCAACGTACTGGTGAGCTATCCACAGAAAGCAATCGCAGGGAAGAAAGTTGACCTGGGGGGGATGCTCATATTGCTGCCAAACTGTAAGCTGGTGACGATTGAAGAGCTGAAAGAGATTGAGGATAGGAGGTACTGATATGCCAAGAGGGAATTTTGGAAGGTGTGCCGGATGCGGCGCACAGATCATCTGGATAAAGACAAAGGCCGGGAAGAACATGCCGTGCAATACGTTGCTGGTGGACTACAAGGCGGATGGAGGCAAGGATAAAATCGTTCTCCAGACCGGGGAAGTGGTCTCCGGTACCATCGTTTCATCCCAGGATGACCCGGACGGTTCCGGTTATACGTCACATTTTGCCACCTGCAGCAACGCGAAGAATTTCAGACGCAGGAAGTAGGGCAAAGAAAAAGGCCATACCGCATGTAGCAGTACCGCCCATTCCTCTATAACACCGACTACCCCTATTATAGGGGGTTATCAGAGGAATGTCAAGGAGGTAAATGCACATGGGTAAATCACAAGGCAGGCCGGTACGATATGAGTTCACCGAGGAGAATATAAATGTCATAGCGGCGATTGCTGCCGAAAAAGGGATTGAAGCGTACAAAGAGGAGCATAGGAAAGAGGAGGCGGAGCGCCAGAGCAGGGTACAGAACAATGCCAAAGCCCTGCTGATAAACTACCGGCGGTTCAAGGACTACATAGAGAATGCGGAGTATGACATGGACACGACCTCCGATGATTCTCTGAAAGATATGCTGTCACTGATGCAGGGGTATTTCAAGGACAGCGACCTTAAAGTATTGAGCATAGAGAAGGGCAAGGCCAAGACAAAGATGATTATGAGCCATGTGGACACTATGCTGGATGAATATAAAAAACAATGCGAAATAGCGGCAGACCCAGAGGAAATGAGAAGATATAGGGTAATCAAGGGGCTTTACCTGGATGCGGAGCCTAAGACTGCGGCGGATATAGCGGAGGAGGAACATATCACGGAGAGAACCGTGTTCCGGGACGTGAAAGCTGCCTGCAAGCGTCTGGCGATACTGTTTTTCGGGATCTATGGATTCCGGTATTAGCGGTGTCAAAAATGTGTCATTGATATTTCAGTAGCCAGGTCTTAATATGGTATCAGCCGAAAAACCCCAATGTCATGCTCATTTTGTGAGAGTAACCATGTGTTTTCCCTCCAGACCAGGGCGGAGCAATCCGTCCCGGCATCGGAAAAACGGTTAGAGGCAGAGTTTCATACTCGATGGAAAGCAGCCGCCGCCTGGCTGCTTTTCGTTTGCCGAAAGACCGGCAGGCGGCATAAAACCTGGGGTTTTCATTGATATGCGCCCTGGGATATGGTATAATTAAAGGGTAATAGGGGCATAAAAAACAGAGCCTTGCACCCTGGAAAAGTCAAAAGCTCTGTCCCCATCCGAAAGAAGGATGTAGGTTCATTGTAGCATCCCTTCCGGATAAAAGCAACCATAATCTCAAAGAAAGAAGGAAAAGAGCATGAACAACAACACAATGAATCAGACGGCAGAAAAGAGCGGCATCACCGGAGGGCGTAGGATATGCCTGCTGGATTTGAATTACACCCTGGTATCAAACCAGATGGACACACGGATGCTCCGGCCGTTCTCTAAGAGGATGGAGGGCGAGGAGTACCGGATGGACTTGATAGACGCGATCAGAGGCGATTATGTCATCATCGTCACGGCCAGGCCGGACTACCAGAGGGTACAGACGATGCAGAACGTCCTCAAAAAGACCGGATGGGAGCCGGTGGAGGTATATTTCAATGACATCAATGCGGAGCCGCATGTGTTCAAGGAATCCGCGCTCAAAAGGTTCATCTTCCCTAAGTACGGTACGGACGGCGCACAGTTCTATGCGGTGGAGAGCAATCCTAAGACCAGGGCGATGTATAAGAAATACGGCATCCATGCAGAGCCGTATTCAGAGTTCATAAAGAAGGTAGGGGCGGACGGAAAGGTTGCACCGGCGGAGCCGGAGATGCAGCAGCTCTCCCTATTTGACTAAGGCGTCATAACTGCATACAGATTATTAGGCGGCATGTTCCTTCCTGGGATGTGCCGCTTTTTAATGCAAATAACGAAGAAAGGAAGGGAAACGGATGGAGACACAGACAATGAGGGTGGCGGAGATTGTACCGGCGGCGTACAATCCCAGGGTAACACTGACGGAAAAGGATTTTGAGTACCAGGCACTAAAGGCAAGCATTGACGAGTTCGGGCTGGTGGTTCCTCTGATTGTGAACCGGCAGACCGGGAACCTGGTGAGTGGACACCAGAGGCTCAATGTCATGCTGGCAAAAGGCGTGGAGGAGACGGAGGTTGTCATCGTGGACATGGAGCCGAAAAAGGAAATGGCTCTCTGCATCGCCATGAACAAGATAACCGGCGAGTGGGACTATGGAAAGCTGGCAGACATCATGGAGGAGCTGCGGGATGCGGAAGGGATTGACACAACGACCACCGGATTCTCCGATCACGACATCGCGGAGCTTCTGGGGGAGCTGGATGCAGCGGCAGAGGACATCCCGGACGTGGAGGGCGTGGCGAAGAAGGACGATGATACGGAGGGAATCCCCTGCATCGTGGGCGAATATAAATTCCGGATTCCGGATGGGCCGTACAAGGATATGATGGCAGACATCCGGGAGAAGGTCGGGTTCTCTAAGGAGATGGTAGAGGGAGAAATGAAAAGGAGGCTGATGGGATGAAGATAGAAACTCTGAATATAGCAGACATCCGGGCAAGCTCTTTCAATCCGCGCATCACACTGGAGAAGGGTTCCAGGGAGTATGAGGCGATAGCGGCCAGCATAAGGGAATTTGGGTTCGTGGAGCCGCTGGTGGTGAACAGCCATAACATGTGCTGCCTGGGAGGGCATCAGCGCTTATCCGTGCTGAAGGATATGGGCGTGGAGTCCGTGGAATGCGTGATGGTGGAGGAGCCGGACCAGGCCAGGGAGAAGGCTTTATGCGTTGCCCTTAATAGGATAAAGGGCGAATGGGATATGGATATGCTGGCGGCCCTGCTCCAGGACAAGGCCGTTTTCTCTCTTCCTACCGGTTTTGAGGAGGGCGAGGTAGACCTGGAGCGGATGCTGGAGGATGTGGAGCCGCCCGAACTTTCGGAGGAGGAACCGGAGGAGGCGGAGGAGCCTGCCGGTCCGGAGGGTACCACAGTAGTAAAGATTGGCAATTTCAAGTTCAAGATCACCATATCGGAGTACCAGGGTATGTTAAATACCATCCGGGACGCCGGTATTTTCGATTCTAAGGCGATTTCTGATGAAATTAAGAGGAGGATACTTAATGGTTAAATTAGTCCCTATTGGCGACGTGAGGGCGTCAGAATACAATCCAAGAAAGAATGATGAAAAGCGCCTGGCACTCACAGAAATGTCTCTGCGAAAGCTGGGCTTTTTGCTGCCTATCTATGCGGATAAGGACGGCGAGATATTATCCGGGCATCAGCGCCATCTGGTGGCGGAGCGCATGGGCTTTGACAAGATACCGGTCCAGTATGTAGACCAGGAGGATTTGAACAGCAGAAAGGCATTGAACGTACTGTTCAACCGGGCAACAAATGACCTCCAGAAGCAGGACACATGTACGAAGATTAAGAAGCGCCTCTACAACATGGACATAGACAGCATGTGCGCCGGACTTCCGGACATCGAGCCTGGGAGTGAGGCATCCTATCCGTGCGTGTACGCTTGCAGGAGGATTGATACCGTGCAGCTGGCTAAGAAGAACCACCGGGATTTCGATTCCCACATGAAAGCCCTGGCAAAGGCACTGGAGAAAAAGACCGGGAGCCTTATGCCGGTAGTCATCGGTCCGGACATGGATGTGGTGAACGGGATTGGCAGGCTCCAGGTGGCGGCGGAGGCCGGAAAGAAGTTCATCCAGTGCGTGGAAGTGACGGAGGCTCAGAGGGAGTTCGCGTCTGCGATGCTGAACCTACTGTCTATGGACTTCTCTATGGAATCCGAATACGCGGATGTACTCCGGTATAATTCCTTTATGAGGGAGCGCAACACCAGGGAGACGGATGCAGAGGGCAACTGCGCCCTGGGAGATGGATTTTTCAAGGGAGTATTCCCGAATAATAACGGCAGGGACTTTTTCAAGCTGGAGGGCGATGTCTTGAAAGCCTGGACCGGCCGGTATGGGGATAAGATTGTGGATTTCGGTGCCGGAAAGCTGAACAATACCAGGACGCTCCGGGCCGCAGGCGTGTATGTCTCTGCATTTGAGCCTTATTTCGTCACTACCGGCGATGAAATACACAAGCAAAAGAGCCTGGAGATAGCGGAGCGGTTCCTGGAGGAGGTAGAGAGCGGTGTGGAGTACACATCGGTATTCATATCCTCTGTTTTCAATTCCGTGCCGTTCATGGAGGACAGAAAGAAGATAGCGGCTATCGCGGCTGCGCTCTGCTATCCGAAAGGCCAGGTAGTATGCTGGTGCCAGAGCAACGAGGCGCACCAGTTCACGGCCACGAAGAAAAAGTCCGTCCAGGATGAAGCAAGGCTGACATTCGACCTGGACTATGAACCTAATACCATCCTGGGAGATATTTCAAAGCACCCGAAAGTCCAGAAGGGGCATACAAGGGAGGAAATGACCGGGATATTCGCGCCGAGGTTCCGCAAGATTAAGAGGCTGGACCTCATTCAGAAATTCTGGTACCTGGAGGCAATCGAACCTATCCTGGATGTAGACGCGCTGGCGGATGCCCTGGATTTTGAGTTTGACCTTCCTTATCCGGACGGCTCCACTATGGGGCTTGCAGGCCGGGCGAGGGAAGTGTTTGAAAAACGGTTAGGCGTAAAGCTGCCGGGAAAGGAGGGGAGCTATGGGAAGTAATGGGAATGTCGATAACGTGTCACCGAATGGGAAGTGGGAATTTGACAGCGAAGTGGCGCGGTGCTTTGCAAATATGCTGGAGCGGAGCATCCCGGACTACCGGAGCATGAGGAGTCTGGTCTATGAGATAGGAGAAAAGTTCATCACTCCCGACACCTGGATCACGGACATAGGGTGCTCTACCGGGCTTGCAATAGAGCCTTTTTACGAGAAACACGCGGACGAAAACAAGTATTTCCTCTGTGACAACTCCGCAGCAATGCTGGAGGAGTGCAGGAGTAAATTTTCGGTAGGCATCGGGGCCGGTTTTGTGAAATGCGTAAACGGTAACTTTTTTGAAGTGGAAATGCCCCTGGCAAACAGCCTGGTACTGTCCATCCTATCCATGCAGTTCATGCCCACATCGTACCGCCAGAAAATGCTGAATGACATATACGACCACATGCTGTACGGAGGGGCGCTTGTCTTTGTAGAGAAGGTAGTGGCGGACGGAGGGGCGGATGACCTTCTGGTGGATTTGTACTATGAGATGAAGCGCCGGAACGGCTACACGATTGAGAAGATAGTGGAAAAGCGGAAGAGCCTGGAAAACGTGCTGTCTCCGCTGAAGCCTGGATGGAATGTGGAGATGCTGCACAATGCAGGGTTTAAGGTTGTGGATATGTTCTGGAGATGCCTTAATTTCTGTGGATGGATTGCCATAAAATAACCCAGAAGTAGTACCGCGGAGCGAAGGAGGTGGGCGAAGTGTCCAAAACCGAAAAGCCGTGGGAACGCCAGAAGGGGGAAACCGAGCAGGCATTTGAGGCGTTTGCAATCTACCGGGATTTAGGTCTAAAGAGGTCTAACCATGAAGTCTGCGAGCGGTTGTCTAAGAGTAGACAGCTCATTTCACGCTGGAAGTCTAAGTACGGATGGGACGAAAGGGTGAGGGCTTATGACAATGAGATGGAGCGCCAGGCACACGCGGAGGCAGTCAAGGACCTAAAGGACATGACGAAGCGCCACACCAAGATTGCTGTTCAGATGCAGAAAAAGGCACTGGAGGCGTTGGAGAAGCTGAAAGTTGAGGACATGACGCCGAGGGACATCAAGGAGTATATCAAGATTGCTACCGAGCTGGAGAGGCTGAACCGGAGCGTGTCTGCAAGCGATAACGCGATAGACGAGGAGGAGCAGACCAGGGTGGAGGTCTATATGCCGGAGAAGGAGGCTGACGAGGATGAATAAAGTGATACGTCCCCAGAAAGGCCCCCAGGAGAAGTTCCTGGCTACCAGCGCGGATATAGCGATTTACGGAGGCGCCGCCGGTGGAGGAAAGACCTATGCAATACTCATGGAGCCGCTGCGGTACATCAACACTAAGGGATATAGGGCAGTCATCTTCCGGAAGAATTTCAACCAGATATTTGCATCCGGCGGTATATGGGACGAGAGCCAGGAGATGTACGGAGACATAGCCGGTGCCAAATCCGTGCAGACGCCAAAATTCCGGTGGTCATTCAAGAGCAAGGCTAACATATACTTTGATTTCCTGGGGAGGGATGCGGATGTTGAGAAGTGGCAGGGTTCCCAGATAACATTCATAGGGTTTGACGAGCTGACGCATTTTTCAGAACGCCAGTTTTTTTATATGCTGTCGCGTAACCGCTCCACTTGCGGAGTGAAGCCTTACGTCAGAGCCACATGCAACCCGGACGCGGATTCATGGGTGGCAAAGTTCATTTCCTGGTGGATAAACCCGGAGACCGGATACCCTATTCCGGAGCGCTCTGGAAAAAAACGGTATATGGCGCGTGTGGATGATGAAGTGGTATGGGCCGACACAAGGAAGGAGCTTCTGGATAAAGGCATCAAGGCCGACAAGGTTAAGAGCGTCACATTCATAGCAAGCACCCTGGCGGACAATAAAATCCTTATGGAGAAAGACCCAGGGTATAAGGCAAACCTGGAGGCTTTACCTTTGGTCGAGAGGGAGCGCCTGCTTCACGGCAACTGGAAAATCAAGCCTGCGGCCGGTCTGTATTTCAAGCGTGTACAGATTGGCACAATCCTGGATGCTGTGCCTGATGACATCGTTTCCATTGTACGCGGATGGGATCTTGCGGCTACCGATATGGACGAGGACGATGATGCGGCATATACATCCGGCGTTCTTATGGCAAAGAGGAGCAACGGAAGATTCGTTGTGATAGACGTGATAAACCAGCAGCTGAAAGCTGGTGATGTCCGGAAACTGGTTAGGACAACATCGGCGGTGGACAATGCCAAATATGGATATGTGAGGCAGAGGCTACCGCAAGACCCGGGGCAGGCCGGTAAAGAGCAGGCACAAAGCTATATTGAGATGCTGGCAGGATATGATGTGGTTACAAAGCAGGAATCCGGTAGCAAGCAGACCAGGGCGGAGCCTATGGCAGCTCAATGGCAGCTGGGATTATTCGATGTCGTGGCTGGGGCATGGAACGAAGCATATTTTAATCAGCTGGAATCATTCCCGGAAAGCAAGTTCAAGGATATGGTGGATGCCGGTTCATCCGCTTTCAATGAGCTTACCCTGGGGATGGCATTCAATATTGACAACCTATTGTAGGAAGGAAGTGAGGACTTTATGGACGATACACAGAAAGCCAGGCTGGAAAAGCAGCGGCAGCTACAGAGAGGCGCGGCCATCATTGAGGGTACGCAGGAGCAGTTCCGGCAGGACGGTTACTCAAATATGCTCAATAAATACGGAACCGCGCAGGATAACTCCACCGCGTACACCTACACGCAGGAGCCTTTTGTCTCTGACATGGAGCTTACCAGGCTGTATGAAGGGAATGGGCTTTTTGCGAAGATTATAGACCGCCCTTCCGAGGAGGCTGTTAAGCATGGCTATGATATTGATTTTGGGGATTCTGACGTATCGGAGTATATAGAGGACCGGATGGATTCATTACAGCTGGAGGATAAGTTTGCAACGGCGGAAAAATGGGCCAGACTTTACGGTGGCGCGATCATCGTCATGCTGGTGGATGATGGCCGGGGGCTGGAGGAGCCTCTGAACTGGAGCGATGTCCGGAGCATCGAGGAGCTGCGAGTGTTCGAGAGGGCGGTTGTCCAGCCGGACTACACGAACCTCTACCATTTCAATTTTGCTGACAGCATGGATGGTGATGTGCCGTTTGGAGAGCCGGAGTATTACCAGGTAT
This sequence comes from Acetatifactor aquisgranensis, assembly GCF_943193215.1. Taxonomy (NCBI): domain Bacteria; kingdom Bacillati; phylum Bacillota; class Clostridia; order Lachnospirales; family Lachnospiraceae; genus Acetatifactor; species Acetatifactor aquisgranensis. Next base: position 65,093 of record NZ_CALPDH010000031.1, read on the forward strand.
TCAGCGTATATGGCTATTTCGTTGTGCATCAGTCACGGTGCCTGGTATTCCGGAACGGACGCCTGCCAGAACAGACCACGAACACCAATTACCGGTATTGGGGCATCCCAGAGTATGTGAAGATAAGAAGTGCTCTCCGGGAGTGCGTAACATCCCACGGAAACGGCGTGAAACTGCTGGAGCGGTGCGTCCAGGCCATATACAAGATGAAGAACCTCTCTAATATGCTGGCAACGGACGAGGGTGAGGATAAGGCAATCCGGAGGCTCCAGCTGATTGATATGGCAAGGGGTATTCTGAACAGCATAGCCATTGATACCGAGGGGGAGGACTACGATTTCAAGAATATCACGATGGCAGGGGTGAAGGACATCCTGGATGCTACATGCAATATGCTGTCAGCTGTTACGGACATTCCACAGACAATCCTATTCGGACGCTCTCCTGCCGGGATGAACTCCACTGGCGAGAATGACATGGAGAATTATTATAACATGGTGGAGAACATCCAGAAGGAGAACATGAAAGGCAGCTCCCGGACGGTAATAGACCTCATGCTTATCCAGGGCAAGCGCGAGGGACGGTTCAAGGAGATTCCCAGGTACAAGGTAAAGATGGCGGCTCTTTGGTCTACGTCCGACAAAGAGCAGGCGGATATATCCAAAACCAAAGCGGATACGGAGCTTGTGAAAGCCCAGACAGCGCAAATCTACATGGATTCTTCTGTCATTGACCCTTCCGAAGTCAGAAAGAACCTGGCAGCAGAGGGGGAGTTTGAGATTGAGAACCTAATCACGGAGGATGACCTGGACATTACCGGGGAGGGGATGGAGCCTGGAAACATTCCGGATCACGGCATGGTACCGGCATCCGAACCTGCAGCAACCGGAGAGGAAGCGGCAACGGACGCGGACGATTTACCAGCCGCTGCGGTCCTGGTTATTCATGACGGGAAAATCCTGGCGGCATCCAGGCGCGGCAGCGAGGGCATCTGCGGGCCTGGCGGGAAGGTGGAGCGTGGGGAATCCACCGAGGATGCGGCAAAGAGGGAGGCGATGGAGGAGTTCAACATCATGCCTCTAAATCTCATACCGATAGGGATATACGAAAGCCCCGGCGGACCGTATCTTTCATCGCAGATTTTCTTTGCGGATGAATTTACCGGAAAGCCGGAGGCAGATGGTGACGAGATGCTGGATGCGGCATGGTATACGCTGCCGGAGCTTTACCAGAAAAACCTCTTTCCGCCGTTTGAGAAAAGCCTGGACATTCTCCTGGAGATTCTGAATGGGGGCGGTCCGGATGGATGAAAAGATGCTGAACAAAGAGCTGATGGCGAAAGTCAGCCGGAAGTTCTACGGACATACGAACCTATACAGCAAGTATACGCCGAAGATTCCGGAGGGCGCGGAACGCGAGTATATCCGCATGGTGAATGAATACACCGGCATCCTCAAAGAGGAGCTGGAGGCGGAGTTCCCTACACTCAAAGAGATTTACAAGAGGGAGAGGGATGCGGAAGTCCAGGGGCGACGGGAAGATTCGGCAACGGATTTCCTTCTGGCGGTAATCGGCATATTTAACAGAATACGGAACAAAGTAGCTGCTAGGTGTCTTTCCTTCGGCTTGAAGAAAAGGCTTTTGAACCTGGCGCTTATTAACCGGCGGATGACAACCAAAGAATGGGAAAAGGTCATCCGTACCAGCCTGGGAATAGACATCCGCAAGGACTACTACCTGGGCGATTTTTATTTAGATCAGCTGGCAAAGTGGGTGAGTGAGAATGTGGACTTAATCACTTCCATACCGGAGAATACGCTGGATAAGATGAAGGATATTGTCCTGGATGGATTCAACCGCGGGCGCAGGACTACGGACATCGCAAAGGACATCCAGCTTGCATATGGCGTGAGCAGGAAAAAGGCGCGGTTCATAGCAAGGGACCAGACGGCAAAACTCAACGGCCAGATTCAACGCGCCCAACAGATGGATGCAGGAATCACGGAGTATATCTGGAGTGATTGTGGAGATGAACGTGTCCGCAGGAGCCACCGGAGGCTGAACGGCCAGAAGTTTTCCTGGGAAGGGGAAGGGCCGGAGACCGACAATGGGAGGCACTGTCATCCCGGCCAGGATTTCAACTGCCGCTGCATAGGCAGGCCGGTATTCAACCGGAATACGCTGAACCTTCCGGTAAAGGAGGACAGCGGAATCAAGGTAACAATCAAATGATAGGAGGTATCAGAGATGGAAAACGCTGTGAAAGCGATTTGCCAGGCTTTAGTAGAGGAGGCCGGATTAGTTATCAGTCACACTGATAAAATCGCTGCTTTAGGCTCCAACGACGCCAGAGCAACGGCGCAGGCGATTGATAGTATGCGCCTGGATGCGGTGGAGCATATCCAGAATCTCACTCTGGAGCTTACAAGGCTAATCACTTCCGGAGAGGAGCCTGGAGAGGCAGAATCCGGAGAAAAGCCGGAAGGGGAGGGTGCAGCTGAATGATTGAACCAAAATTGAGGAAAGTGCGGCGCCTGGACACTATCCGGCTGGATAAGGACGATAGGACGTACTTCACAGAAGAAGGGTATCTGGTAGACCACCCGATTCTTACATCGTGTGGGATATTTGAATACACAAACCCCGATGGTAGTATTCGGAGGGAATTGCGACTGCCGGAGCATGTGTTCAACGAGAAATCGCTGGCTACATACAAAGGCAAGCCCATTATCATCACCCACGAGGCAGGCATCGTGAGCAAAGATAATGTGGATAAGGAGCAGATTGGAACCATCCTCACAAATGGGTACCAGGACGGAGAGGATGTCCGTGCCGAAATCATCATCCATAATACGGATGCCATGAAGGACAGCGGACTGAAAGAACTCTCCCTGGGGTACAACCTGGACCTGGTGGAGGAGCCGGGGACTTACAACGGCGAACCTTACGATGCAATCCAGACGAATATTGTCATAAACCACCTGGCACTTGTGGCATCGGCACGAGCCGGGGAGCAGGCCAGGCTCAACATTGACGGTTCGGACGAACCAGAACTTAAAGGAGGTAAATTGATGGCAAGAGAAACAAGAAGCCGCGCAGATGGCGGCGCAATGTCACCGGAGGAGCTTAAAAAGGCCATAGAAGCGTATAAGGAGCGCAAGGCCGGTAGAGCTGCCGCCGGGGGCGAGGAGAAACCGGCAGCTGATGAAGCCGGGGCAGCTATGGCAGAGGCAGAGGAACCCACCGAGGAGCCTGCAACCGAGGAGGAGAAAGCAGCAGACGGAGAAGGGTGTGAGGAGCCTGCACCGGAGGAGGGGAGTTCTCCTGCCGACATCGCGCAGATGGTGAAAGACCGGCGCGACCGCAGGGATGCAGAGGAAGACCCGAAGGATGTTGAAGGAGCTATGGGCGTCATCGCACAGCAGGACGAGGACATTGACATGCTCCTGGCCTGCCTGGAGAAGATGATGGCCGATGCGGCAGTGGACAGCGCGGATAACGCAGACGGCGGAGCCGATGCTGCCGACCAGGCGGACAATGCCGACCAGGAGGATGGTTCCGATGACAAGAGCGGTTCCCTAAACGCGGATTCAGCGGATGAAATCTTCCGTCAGCGTTTGAGCATCTGCCGGATCGGTGACAAGCTCCGCATGGACGGCCTGGAGAATAAGAGCATCCTGGAGGGTAAAAAGGCTATCATCGCTAAAGTCCTTCCGGCCATGAGACTTGACGGAAAGAGCCGGGCCTATGTGGATGCCGCCTATGACATGGCTGTGAATGAGGTCAATAAGCGGAAGGATGTTTCCTTCCAGAAAAAGCAGATGGCCGGAAAACCGGCTCCTGCACAGGCAACCAGGGCAGACGGTAATCCTGCCGGTAAAAGCGCAGCGGCGCAGGCAAGACAGCGCATGATTGATAGAGAAGGAGGTAAGCAGTAATGGCAGCACAGATGAATTACAGTTTCGATACTCCGAAGGGTGTCGCAGGCGGCAAAGTAGACCTTGCGTATGACGAGGTAGTGACGAGGCAGAATGAGGAGGCCGATGGCGTTCTCAAATTCGGTATGGCGGCAGCTGTGGGAACGTCCGCAGGCTCTACGGTCAAGGTTCCGGCTGCTGGCACCACAAAGGCGCAGATCGAGGGCGTTGTTCTCCATGCGGCGAACACGGAGCAGGACATGTCCGGGAAGGTCATTCTGAAAAAGGATGTATCGGTCGGCATCATGCGTAAAGGGCATGTATGGGGCAGGCTTGCGGCTGATGCGGTTCCCACCTATGCGCAGACGGCCTATGTGGTGACTTCCGGGAAAGATGCCGGAGCCTTTACCCATCTGGAGACCCAGGCCGGAGATGGCGGTGAGGCGAACCTGGACATCGGGGCAAAGTTCGGCAACGCAAGCGATACTGATAATGGCATTGCAGTCATTGAGTTAGGCTAAGAAAAGTCCAGCTAAGAAATGTCAATAGGTAAAACGAAAAATGTTTAAAAAGTTTTTTTCAAGCAGTTGATGTAAAAAA